>CAYWGP010000226.1:0-25960 GCA_964458155.1 uncultured Bacteroides sp. | reverse complement strand
AGCCTGGTGAAAGCTATTTCCTGAAGTCGGATCTTCAGCAAAGCACTCACTCTGAATCCCTCGACAGTGAGGAGATTTCCTTTTACAACCTGACTCACCTGGAGTTTAATGTAGATTCCATCGACAGGGACAAACGGATCTACATGAGTGTAGGATACAGGGACCTGTTGATCTCCATGCTGGCCCCCCAGATGGATATAGATATCAGCTCCGCTTCAGGAAGAGACAGCCTCCTTACCACAATGGTGGATTTACTGGAACAGGGCACATTTCATATGGTGATGACTGCCAGGGGCGAAATAGTCAGTCTGGAGGGCTTAAAAGAGCTTTTTGCTCCCCTGGCAACTTTTGAAGCGAAGGACACCATCGAACAGCAGGTGGTCATGAAAACCCTGGAGGAGGCCTACGGACACGATGCCTTCAGAAGCTTATGCAATGTCTTCTTGTATGTCTACCCGGTCATATATCCCATGAGCAACTGGACCAACGATATTACCTACTACTTTAACACCAAGGCGGTGAAGATGGTCAACCGCTACATTCTGGCTAAATCTACAAATGAATCAGTGGTAATCCAGGGAATGGGTATGTTAAACTCCATGAAAGAGTTCTATGAAACCACTGGAATGGGAAAAGTAAAATCGACTGTTTCGGGAAGCCAGACCTACGACTTCTCAATTGACCCGGAATCGGGCTGGCTGCAACGTTGTGTTTCGCGACAGCGGGTGATTATAGAAACCACCATTCTGCAAAGCAGGTATTTTCCACCCGGACTTAAAATACCCTCCTATACTGAAACCACATTTGAAGTCACCGGGGGCAGAATGAAACCAGTATTAAAAACAGAAAAAAAATGAAAAGCAACTATCACCTGGTCCTTATTGCACTTGTGGCGATGCTTTTTGTCTCCGCAGGGCAGTCTGAGCTGCTGGCCCAACCCTATATGCATTCTGCCGGTATACGTGCCGGATACTCCAGTGGCATCACATACAAAGGATTCAGGCTTCACAGGATGTCGGGCTATGAAGCGGATATACTGTATAACCGCCACGGATTTAACATTACGGCCCTCTATGAATACCACCTGGAACCTTTTAAGAAAAATACCAGAACCTTCATCTACCTTGGAGGAGGTGTTTTTGGGGGAGATTGGGACGAAGAGTTTTCCATTGGAGTGGCAGCAGTGGCCGGTATTGAGTATACCCTCAGGGATTTACCCATTAATTTCAGCTTTGACTGGAAACCCATGCTCAATGTCTACGCTGTATTTGAACCCGACTGGCTCGATTTTGGCCTGTCAATCAGGTATCGCTTTAACAAGTAATCCTTTTCTTTTTCCTCAAAGTAGCATATATTTATAGATAATGGTATTTGTTCACTAAAACGTCTAACTATGATCCCGGATCTGAAAGAGGTACAGGCGGCTGTAAAAAGAATAGCCCCCTATGTCCACAATACCCCGGTACTTACCTCATCGACCGTCAATGAAATGCTCAAAGCCACGGTCTATTTTAAATGTGAAAACTTTCAGCGTGGAGGGGCCTTTAAGATCAGGGGAGCCATTAATGCCATCCTTCAGCTTACAGAAGACGAACGTGCCCGCGGGGTAATTACACATTCCTCAGGTAATTTTGCTGCTGCCCTGGCCCTGGCTGCCAGTGCCCTGAATACCAAGGCCTATATAATCATGCCATCCAGTGTCCCATCGGTTAAACGTGATGCGGTGTCAGGATATGGTGCACAAATCATAGAGTGTGAACCTACACTGAAGAGCAGGGAAGCAACTCTGTTGGTTCAGCAGAAAAAGAAGGGTGCAACCTTCATCCATCCTTCCAATGATATGAATGTCATTCTTGGACACGCCAGCGCAGTCATGGAGCTGGCAAAAGAGGTGGAACAGCTTGATGTTGTCATAGCTCCGGTAGGTGGAGGAGGATTGCTGGCAGGGACCGCTCTTGCCGTTAATCATCTGCACTATTACATCGAAACCATTGGTGCTGAGCCTTTTGGCGCTGATGACGCCTATCTTTCTCTGAAAACCGGGAAGATTCAGCCCAGTATTAATCCTAAGACCATTGCCGACGGACTGCTTACACAGCTGGGCGATCAGAATTTCCCCATCATCCGAAAGCTGGTCAGCAAAATCATCAGGGTGGAAGAGCAAGAGATTATTGAGGCCATGAAATTCATCTGGGAGCGCCTGAAAATAGTTATAGAACCTTCCAGCGCTGTGGCGGTGGCCGCCATGTTCAGGAACCGTACCGAGTTTAAAAACAGAAAAGTCGGTGTGATCCTGTCGGGTGGCAATGTGGATCTTTCAAACCTGCCTTTTTAGGAAAACTGAATTTTTCTAAAAAAAACCTCTGTGTTACGCTGATATGAGCACCCTTGAACATATCAAGAAGTGTAAGTGTCGCAAAACATGGATTTGGGCCGGTGTTAAATAATAATTCACATATATTTGTAATAAGCACTTTCGGAAAAGGTATTGCTCTTTTCTGCGTGCTAACTATAACTATCAATACCTGGCAGGTGATCGGATCACCTGCTTTTTTTTTGTATGCTGAAGAATGAAACTCCCTTCCAATACCGATTTGATAAAAGGGATCAGGAGTCACGATTCATCTGTCCTCCGGTATGTTTATGAAAGCTATTATCCCATTATTGAAGCTTACATAATACACAACCAGGGATCAGGGGAGCAGGCCCGGGATATATTCCAGGATGCCATGATCATTGTATACAAACGAATCAAATCCAGGGAACTGGAGTTAACATGCAAATTTGGGACCTACCTCTTTGCCATCTGCAAAAACATCTGGATGCAGGAACGAAAAAAGTACCTGCTCCGTGCCGAGAAACTCCGTCAACATGCTTTTGTGGTCAATGATCCCGGACCTGCAGACGATCCCCTGCTTCAGAATCACCTGATCGAACTGTTTAACAAGCATTTTGAGGACCTGAGCAAGGATTGTCAGAAGATCTTATCCATGTATTTCAACAACTTCAGCGTGGAGGATATCCGTGCCGCTATGAACTACAAGGATCTTCATCATACAGCGGACAGAAAATACAGATGCAAAAAGAGCCTGATAAACAGGATTGTGAACGACCCCCTATTTAAACGACTGAAAGATGAGCTACGTTGATCTTATTCTTAAATATTTGTCCGGTGACCTCAGCCGGGAAGAGGCCGTCTCCTTCGAAAAGGAGATGGAATCTGACCCTGGTCTGAAAGAAACCTTTGAGCAGTTTCGTTCGGCTGAGGAATTGATACGTGATCAATTGCAAAAGAGGGATGATAAGGCTTTTGAAGAAAAACTCCGGGAGGCCATGAGCCAGGATATCTCTGTTGCCGGATCAAGAAAACCGCTTTCCCGGTTCTGGTGGTATATTCCCCCGGCAGTGGCTTGTTTTCTGGCTGTTTTACTTATCCTGCTTCCTTTTGGCCCGGGAAAAGAGAAAATCTTTTCCAGCTACTATCATCCGGCGGAGGACCCGGTGCTTCTTGCCATCAATGTGGATATTCGGGGAGAGCCGGAACCAGGCATCGTTCAATACCGTGCTGGGAATGTTCAGAAATCCATGGATCTTTTATCGGTCCGTATCAGCCAGGAAAAGGACAATAAACTGATCCTGCTCTACTATCTCCTCTCTGCCATTGAACTGGACCGCCAGCAGGAGCTAATTGATATGATGCCGGACTCCCTCAGCGGAAAGATGGATTTGCTGGATCAGAGCATTGGCTGGTACACCGTGCTGGCACTCATTAAATCGGGAAAATGGGAAGCGGCACTGGAAAAACTTCAGCCCTTGTCGGAACAGGAAGGGCCTTACCAATCAGATGCTATCAAGCTGGAAAAGTTATTGTTAAAATAATTCTTAATTTAGGGGCATAAGTCAAAATGCCTATGCCCTCATTCCCTTTCTACAAGCAACTTGATGCCATGGACTGCGGACCAACCTGTCTGAGAATGGTGGCCCGTTATTACGGAAAACATTATACCCTTCAGTCTCTGAGGGAAAAAAGTCACCTGACCAGGGAAGGTGTATCCATGCTTGGAATTGCCAGGGCCGCAGAAGATATTGGCATGCAAACCATGGGCGTGTCACTCACCTGGGAACGCCTGAAGGAGGAGGCTCCGTTACCGGTGATTGTCCACTGGCAGCAGAAGCATTTTGTGGTGGTATATAAGATCCGGAAAGATAAGGTCTATGTGGCCGATCCTGCCTTTGGTCATACTGTTTACTCCAGGGAGGATTTCCTGAAATCCTGGATCAGTACCCGCGAGGGGGATGAAGCTAAAGGATCGGTCCTGCTGCTTCAGCCCACACCTGACTTCCTGAACCAGGAAGATGAACCTGTTAAAAAAAGTGGGTTTCGTTACCTCTTACGCTACCTGGCTCCATACCGGCGTTATGTATATCACCTCTTGCTGGGTTTGATTCTTGGAAGTATTGTCCAGTTTCTGCTTCCCTTCCTCTTCCAGGCCATGGTCGATTTCGGGATCACCAACCAGGACCTTCCCTTTATCTACCTGGTTCTGCTCTTCCAGTTTGTGCTGATCATATCACAGATGGGAATCGATTTTATCCGGAGATGGATCCTGCTCCACCTGAGTGCACGCATCAATATTTCTCTGATCTCTGATTTCCTTAGCAAACTGATGAAACTTCCTGTGGGCTTCTTCGATACCAAACTCACCGGGGATATTCTGCAGCGTATTGGCGACCACCGAAGGATTGAGGTATTTATGACCACTTCCTCGCTCACCATATTGTTTTCCATGGTCAACCTTCTTGTATTTGCAGTTATTCTGGCCATATACAGCCTGAAGATACTGTTGATATTCCTTGCAGGTGGTGTACTCTATTTCCTGTGGATCTTTCTATTTATGAAGCGAAGAAGAACCCTGGATCAGAAGCACTTTTCAAAGATGGCCGAGAATCAGAGCAAACTGATTCAGATGATTCACGGGGTAAGGGATATCAAGCTGAACAACGCCGAACGCTACACCCAATGGGAGTGGAAGAATATCCAGGCAGGTCTGTTCCGGGTGAATATGAAATCTCTCTCCCTCAACCAGTACCAGGAGGCCGGAGGAGTGTTTATCAACGAAACAAAGAATATCCTGATCAATGTAACTGCTGCCATAGCTGTATTAAATGGTAATCTTACACTGGGTACCCTGCTGGCTATCTCTTATATACTCGGGCAGTTAAATGGACCCATAGAACAGATGATCTCCTTCTTTCACAAGGCACAGGATGCTAAGATAAGCCTTGAACGACTGGGTGAAATTCATGAGTCCGAGGATGAGTACCAGCGGGAAACCGGTGTCAATGTCCTGCCTGTTATCGAGAAGTTATCGGTCAACGACCTGGAATTTACCTACCCGGGTGCCCTTCAACGGAATGTTCTGGAAGATATTAATCTGACCCTGAAAAAGGATACAGTAACGGCCCTTGTTGGAGTCAGTGGCAGTGGAAAAACAACATTGCTTAAACTTTTGCTGGGATTTTATCCACCCGCAAAGGGCGATATCAGGGCAGGTGATATGAACATACAAATGATGTCGCCCGACCTTTGGAGAAAACAGTGTGGTGTGGTGATGCAGGATGGTTATATCTTTTCCGATACCATTGCAAGGAATATTGCAATGGGAGAATATGATATAAAGCCTGAACAGCTGCTCTATGCAGCAAAGATGGCCTGTATGGATGATTTTATTGACCGTCTTCCACTTGGATACAATACGGTTGTCGGACAGGAGGGACTTTCCCTCAGTGGAGGTGAAGAGCAGAGGATCCTTATTGCCAGGGCCATATACAAAAATCCTGCTTTCCTCTTTCTGGATGAAGGAACCAGTGCCCTGGATGCCAATAACGAGAGACGGATAATGGATAATCTTCAGATGGTATTCAGGGGCAAAACTGTAATGATTGTGGCACACCGCCTAAGCACCGTGAAAAATGCGGATCAAATCATCGTACTGGACGAGGGCCGTATCGTGGAAGAGGGCAAGCATAATACCCTGATTGCAAAAAAAGGATACTATTTCAACCTGGTACGTAACCAGCTGGAACTGGGCAATTAATCCATGATCATTACAAATCCTCCACCCTTCTCCATCTTCACAGTCATACTTGAATTCCGCTCTAATCCTGAAATCTCTTCCTTATCCAGGTGAGCCTTACGGGCCAGCTTCTGATACCAGTTGACCATGTCCTGATCGCAGGCCGAAAATAAAGGAAGGCTGTCAATCATGGGGATAAGGACTGGTCGCAAGATCTAAGGTTTTGACTTTGTTAACCTGAATTAAAGAAATAATTTCGGATATTTATGCTGCAATCAGCAAGGCTAGAACATGGATAAGGACTGGAAAAAAAGGCTGGGAATGGTCTACTCAACCAACCCGGATTTTCAATATGAAAATACTGAAGAGGAAAAAACGGAGACCCTTGCTCCGAGGCAACAGCTGCTCTATGTGAGCCTGGACAAGAAAAACCGCAAGGGAAAAAAAGTTACCCTGGTGGAGGGTTTTAAGGGGACCACTGAAGATCTTAAAAATCTGGCCAGAGAGCTAAAGAGCAGTTGTGGCGTGGGAGGTTCAGTGGGTGATGGCAATATACTGATCCAGGGGGATTTCAGGGATCGGGTGATAAACCTGTTACAGGATAAAGGGTTCAAAGTGAAGCGTTCAGGTGGATAAAAGAACGATTAAAAGGATATGTATCGGGGTACTGACGGGAGCGATTCTTAATGCACTGAGTTTTACCAGTCTGTTTGCCCAGGAAATAATTCCGGAAGAAGCGGTAGATACTTCATTCTTCAGAGCGGGAGAAGACGATTGGAACCTGGTTGAATCTGTTCTGAGAGGGGAGAACGATGCACTGATGTTGCTTCTCAAACGGGATGCCAGTCCCAATGCGAAAGCCGAGGGGGGAATGACCGCTCTGATGTTTGCAGCTGAAAGTGGCGACCTCTTGCTTGTGAAAATGCTGGTTCTGAATGGTGCCGACCTGGAATTAAGCTATATGGAAGGGACCACTCCCCTGCTGATTGCTGTGCTTAACGGGCATTTTGATGTGGTGCATTTCCTGCTGGAGAAAGGGGCCAATCCGGATCACCAGGACGACTACAAGGGGTCGGCGCTCCTGTATGCCGCAGCTATAAACAACTATGAGATAGCTGACCTGCTCCTTTTCTATGGAGCCTCCGACACCATAAGGGACAGGGATGGAAATACGGCACTGATGACCTCAGTATATTTTGGAAACACAGAGACCAGTGACGTCCTGCTGCAAAACGGTTTAGATCCGGATGGTGCAGACAGGCAGCTTAACACCCCCCTGATGATCGCCGCTCAACTTGGAGACCGTCAGGCCAGCAATCTGCTGCTTGCATATAAAGCAGGCATGGAAAAGCTTAACAAACAAAATTTCACACCCTTGGCACATGCCATCTATTTCAGTCAGGATAGCGTAGCCAAACTCCTGATTGATAGTGGAGCCAATGTGAACCATGCCATTTATAAGGGGGAAAACCTTCATGATCTGGCCCGTAAACAGGGCGACAATAAAATTCTCAGACTTCTAAAAGATGCCGGAGCCACCACCTCACCCAGACCCAGTTTTTCGGAGTTTAACCTGGCCTGGGGTAACTCCTTCAACAGTACGGAATATATGATACAGGTTCGCTTCTCCCTGGTGGATTATAAGTTTGGGCTCTTTGCTGAAACAGGAATCGACTTTCGTCCCACTTACAGGAAAGTGCAGGTAGAGATAGATGATGAACTGATCCACCAGTACAGGGAGTCCCGTTGGGTCTGGACCCTTGGTGGTGGAAAGAATCTGCCTTTTCTTCGGGACAATTCGGGTATAGAGTACGGCGCCTATGGCGGTCTGTATGGAATGCTGTCCATGCCCAACTACAGGGGGATTACAGACTATCAGAAAGTAAACTACTCCCTGGCACTTTCGGCCGGACTTTACATGAAGGGAGAATGGGCCGGCATGAAAGCCGGAGCCGAACGTTATACTTATAAAACCCTCCTGGAAGGGGCATGGAAAATAAATATTACCATTTTTGCCAGTATTGATATGCACAGGAATAAAAATGTCTGGAAAGAAATCACATATTAAAATACTGGCTCTGGCTATGCTTTTGCTGGTTTCAGGAAAGTTTACAGCATGTGAAACGGAAGACTGGATGTTGTCGGTGGATTGTGCCGACTGTTATGACTTTGCTCCCGATAGTGCCGATCTGATTATCAGGCTTACCATCAACGCTGAAAATGATTCAGTACCACTGACATTCTACCTTGGCCCCTATGAAGATGGAGTGGTCGACTGGCAGGATACTGCCACAAGCGAAGAGTTTTATCTCTATTCAAAAATCAACAGCTCTTATACAGTAATGGCCACATATCGTTCGGGTGACCGCATTATAGAAGCTTTTGATGAGGATGATATGACTCTGTATAACGCCAAGGAAGAATGTGGTTCACCCTGCTATATTGTAAAAGGAGGCATCTTCGACCTTCAACTGCTGGAGTAGCAGCAGGAAAAAAGATTTATTTAATTTTAAAGCTTTAGTTTCATTTATGGGCATACGATTCCTGCTACCGGTTTTTCTGTTCTGCCTTCAGGCAACAGGCTTACTGTATGCGCAACCCAACAGGAACGGAGTGCCCATAGTTAGCAATTATCCGCATGCCATCACAAGGGGTAGCGAACAAAACTGGTGCGTTACACAGGATTCCAGGGGGATCATTTATGTTGGGAACAATGACAAAGGAGTCCTGGAATACGATGGTGTTGAATGGCGGAGGATCAGGATTCCAGAAGATCCCATGGTTCTTTCCCTGGTTTATGGTGAAGATGGCATTGTTTACGTAGGCGCCGATTCTGAATTTGGTTTCCTGGCACCTGACAAGCTTGGAGCTTTGCAGTACAGATCCATATCCGACTCCCTGGATCAGGAGCTCTACTCCTTTTCAGGTATCAGACGAAGCTATGCTCACCAGGGGAAAATCTACTTCTGCTCCTTCGAATATATATTTGTTTTTGAAACTTCCACCTCAGCACTATCCATAATACAAACCAGCGAACATGCACTCTACTCCTTTCTGGTGGGCGAAACCCTCTATCTGTCGGATTTCGAAAAGGGGATCTTGAAGTACCAGGATGGTCAGTTCATAGAGCTGCCGGGTGGTGATGAATTTTCTGCGACAACCCTCACCGGGCTGGTACAATTTGACAGTACCCGGCTTCTTGTGGGCACTTTCTTTTTCGGGCTTTACCTCTATAATCCACAAAGCGGCAGGGTGGAAAGAGAATTTGCCGATGCAGATCTGGATCGCTTTCTCGCGGATGGAAATATTACCTATATAAGACCTTTCCAGGAGGATTTTGTGGTATCAACATTCAACAGCGGGGTGGTAATTCTTACAAGGGAGGGAAAGGCCAGGGAAATTATAACCGAAAAAGAAGGGCTTATTGATGAACAGATTCCCTTCGTCTATTACAACGATCAGATGGAGGGCCTCGGTCCTCTCTGGATTCCTAATTTCCTGGGCCTTAGCAAACTTGAGCCGGCAAATCCTTTTCGGGTGTTTACCGAGATGTCAGGTTTCGATGGCTTTATTACCGATATCATTACCTTTAATGGCCGGCTCTTTATTTCCACATTTGAAGGACTATACTACAAGAATTCAACATCCACAGGTACTGAATTTATCCAGATTCCGGTTATAGGAGCAGAGATTATCCGCCAGCTCTTCCTCTTTCATCCCACAAGGTACAGATCATTTCTGCTGGCCTCCACGGAAAACGGGATATATGTGGTGGACCAGCAGATGCATGTTACCCGCCTGGAGAATCTGGTGGTCAATCCCCCGGATGGAGAGCACAAAGGCAACTGGGAGTATTCCGGCTGGTCCCTGCTCCAGGACCCCAAACATCGGAACAGGTTGTATACAGGGGAAAGCCAGGTTGTTGGCCTGGAGTATTCCGGGGGCCGGTGGGAGGAATTTTTGCGTGTGGACAAGCTCCCGGAGCACGTTCAATTGCAAAAAAAGTGTATCGACAAGTACGGCTATTTCTGGGGTAGTTCTGAATTCCTGCTTGCCCGGATCGATATTGAGCATCCTGCACTGGCTACAGTCAAGCTTATGGATCAGAGCAAAGGCCTGCCTTCCGGAGCAAATAACCAGGTCTTTATTGATCCTGAAACGGAGGAGGTACTACTGGGAACCAGCGACGGCTTTTACAGATATAACTACTTCAGGGATACCTTTTACAGGGATAGTGTCTATAACAGTGTGCTGCCCCCGGGCAAGAATCAGATCATGGCCTTTTACAGGGATCCGGATGGTGATTTCTGGTTCTCTTTTGAAAATAGTTCAGGGGACTGGACGGAACTGGTTGCCGGCATAAGAGAGGGAGAGCTTAAGCCTGTCCATGAAAAATCCTTCCAGCGGCTGGAAAATACTTCTGTGGATGTTTTTTACGGTGACCCTGAAGGAAATATCTGGTTCGGAAAATCAAACAGGCTTTACCAGTTTGACAAGGAATTCTCCAGGAGGGATACCATGGAGTTCCAGGCCCTGATCAGGAGTGTTAGCCTGGGAAATGATTCCCTGATTTTTATGGGATGCAATTACACCGTGGAGAAAGATGGGAGCATTCTCTTAAGCGATTCCCAGGACAAAGGGAGTATTCCCCACATCAAGTATAAACGGAACCGCTTACGATTCTCCTGGGCAGCACCTTTCTTTGAGCAGGAAGAAGAGCTGGAATACAGCTATCAGCTCAGGGGCTTTGAGGATCAATGGTCGCCCTGGAGTAAGGTCTCCTTCCAGGAATTTACCAATCTAAGGTATGGTTCCTATACCATGGTCCTGAAAGCCAGAAATGTTTACGGGATCGAAAGTCTGCCTGCCACCTGGTCCTTCACCATTCTCAGACCATGGTATGCTCATTTTCTGGCCTATGTGAGTTATATTCTTCTTGCTGCCCTCCTGGTATATGCCCTTATCAAGCTATATACGCGCCGTTTGAAACAGGAAAATATCAGGCTGGAAGCCATTATTGCTGAACGCACTACCAAGATCAGGAGACAGAAGGAGGAACTAACCGACAGCATTGAATACGCAAGTCGCATTCAGCAAGCCCTGCTCCCCTCCGAAGAATTGCTGGAATCCTCCCTGTTGGAGCATTTTATTCTCTTCAGGCCAAGAGATATTGTAAGTGGTGATTTTTACTGGATTGGTGCCATCGGAGAGCGATTAATTGTTGTGGCAGCCGACTGTACCGGACACGGTGTTCCAGGAGCATTTATGAGCATGTTAGGAATGACTTTTCTGGATGAGATTGTGATTAAATCAGGAATCACGAATACAAGTAAAATTCTTGGGCAGCTTCGCAGACATGTGATTACTTCTCTGAAACAATCAGATGACAGCGGCCTGGACTCAAGCAAAGATGGAATGGACCTGGCCATAGTCTCCATCGATCTGTCCGGCGGAGAGTTTCAGTATTCGGGCGCCTACAACTCTCTCTTCCTGGTCAGAAAACTGAAACGAAATGAAAAAGCGAAGCTGAATAAGGGATTGGAGCTGGAGTTGCCCAGAGGGGCCATGCACGACGACAAACATCTCCTTCTCCAGATCCGGGCCGATCAGATGCCCATAGGTATATCCGAAAAAGAGCTACCTTTCCATGCCTCCGAATTTAAAGATGAGGGCTATAACATTTATATGTACTCTGATGGTTTCGTGGACCAGTTTGGCGGACCGGCAGGGAAAAAATATATGTCAAAAAACTTTAAAAAACTGATCCTTAAATTGCAGTCGATTCCTTTAAAAGATCAGGGTGCAGCCATGGAAAAAGCGTTGTCGGACTGGATGGGCCATCTCAGTCAGGTCGACGACATCCTGGTAATGGGACTTAGAATTAAACAGAATTGAAAGAAATAAAACTATCGAGAGAGAACCTGCTGCATCAACGCAGGGAACTGATGGCAAGCCTCAAATATGCCAGCTTTATTCAGCGGGCTGTGCTGCCCGACCAGAAGATTATGGAGAACATGCTGAAAGAGTTCTTTATTTTCCATCAGCCGCGGGATATTGTAAGCGGCGATTTCTACTATTGCGCACGGAAAGAAGACTACATTGTGGTTGCAGCTGGTGATTGTACAGGACACGGTGTACCGGGAGCTTTGATGAGTATTATGGGTATTTCCTTCCTCAATGAGATCCTCAGCATCAGAGGTCCCATACGCTCCAGCAGAATTCTTAACCTCCTGAGGGAAAGGGTGATGAAAGCACTTCACCAAAGGGGTTACGAGATGGAAAATAAAGATGCCATGGACATGGCCCTCTGTGTATTCCACCCTAAATCAGGGGTACTGCAGTTTTCGGGAGCCAACAATCCACTCTATCACATACGCAACAAGGTGCTTACCGAAATAAAGGCCGATAAAATGCCTGTGGGAATCGATGCAGTAGAAGAAAACTCATTTACCAACCATACACTGCAACTTAAGCCGAACGATATCGTATACCTATTTTCCGATGGCTATCCGGATCAGTTTGGCGGACCTGAAAACAAGAAATTCAAATATGGGCCGTTAAGAGAATTACTGATCCGTTTATCGGACAAAGCCATGGAGGTGCAAAAAAGAGAGCTGGACCGTGTAATGTCAGAGTGGAAAGGCGATCAGTCCCAGGTGGACGACATACTGATATTCGGGATAAGATTTATATAAAACAGGAAACATGCAATTGGTTTCTTTCAGAATTCAAAACTTCAGATCCATTGTAGATACCGGCTGGCATCAGCTGGCCCATGACAACATCACCAGCCTGATAGGGCAGAACGAATCAGGTAAAACCTCCATCCTTGAGGCTCTTAAAGCCTTTCACGATGGAAGGCTCATTGAGGACATGCTCCGGAGTAATCTCTCCCTGCCAGTGGTAAGCTGCAAATTCAGCTTTGATTTCTCCGATATTGAGAACCATATCGATAAACGAAGGCTGAATCCTGAGATCCGTAAGCTAATTTCCAGTGTGGAGCTCGTTTCCCTTACCAGAAGATGGGAAGATGAACTGGATTCTCATATGGAAATGGGCGATGAATTGCAGGAGTTTTACAACGAGCTCCAGGATCAGTTCAAAAAAAGGGAACTGAAGGTCACAGAGAACCTGGAGCATCTGACCAGAGATATTGCAGTTGCTTCTAAAAAACTGAATAAAGTGCAGGACGAGGCCGACTGGACAGCTGAGAAGCTGGAAACGGTCAGACTCAGAATGAGCGAGATCAAGAGAAATCTCAGGAAATTTCCTTCCAGGGAGCGAAAAGAAGAGCTCAAAAAGGAATTGGAACTGGAAGAGGAGATGTATCTCAAGCTAAAAGAAACCCTTGAATTAAAGCATAGCAAAAAGGAGGAGAAAAAGGATATTCTTGAGGTGCTGGAAGAAAAAAATCAGGTTAGCACTAAACTGAATCAGATCCAGGAGGAACGTCTGGCAAAAAAAGAAGCTCTGAGTCTGGTCCAGGAACAGCTTAAACACCTGGTTCAGATGACCGGGATGTATGCCACTGAACGGGAACAGCGTACGGCCGAAATCAGAGAGGAAATCTACAGGGCCGATATCGAAAAGTTTAAAGATGAACTGGATACCCTCAGTGATAAGCAGCTGATCCAGATGCTTGCCCTTGAATATGTATTTGAGGGAAAGTCCATTGATGAGGCGGTTAAAGTGGCCCGGAAAGAAGTGGATTCAGTAAAGGAATACTACAGCTCCGGCGAACTTGCAGAGGAAATATTCAAAATCATTCCTGATTTCGAGATGTTCGAGGATTTCAGCTCCCTCCTCCCCAACCGAATTGACCTGGAGGACATCATCCGGGCAAACAAACGTGCTGAAGGCTATAAAGCCGCAATTAATTTCCTTACTATAACAGGATTGGAATATTCATTTTTCCAACAGCCCTCCAGCCGGATCCTGAAACAAAAAATTGAAAATCTGAACGGGGAACTTACCCTGAATTTCCAGGATTTCTGGAGGCAAAATGTGGGGAAGAATAATAAGATCAATATCAATTTTGAGCTTTCCCACTACGACCATACCATACCCGAGAAAAGCGGAAAGCCCTTTATTGAATTCTGGATCAAGGATGAGCAGGAAAGGCTCTATCCCAAACAACGAAGCCGGGGAGTCAGGTGGTTTCTTTCCTTTTTCCTGGAACTTAAGGCCACAGCCATGGATAAAAGCAAGCGCCAGAAAGTGCTGCTGATCGATGAACCGGCGGTGAGTCTCCATGCACGGGCACAGGAAGATGTACTTAAAGTGTTTGATGATATCAAGGAGCGCATTCAGATTGTCTATACCACCCACAGTCCCCACCTGATCGACGTGAATAAGCTTTACCGGATCCTGGCTGTCCAGAGAGCCATCGAGGACGATATGAAGAGCGAAACCCTGGTCTACAGTGCACGATCCCTCAAATCGGCCACAGCCGACACCCTCTCTCCCATTTACTCTACCATGGGTGCCAGGCTTAATCAACAGGAAATCATTAAATCCTTCAACAACGTCATCGTCAAAGACCTGGCCACTTACTATTTTATGAAAGCAGTAGTGGCGCTTACCGGTTTTGAAAAAGAATGTTATTTTTTACCTGCTTCAGGGGCAGAGAGCATCCCCATGATGGTCAATATCCTGATGGGATGGGGCATTGATTATTTAATTCTCAATTTTGGCAACTCTGAAGAGCGACAGGTATATGAAAAACTGATGAAGGAGCAGTACGAAAATAAAATTGACGAGGCCAGCAAGCAAATGTTATTTATGGAGTATTATCCGGATGCTGAGGACCTCTTCTCAACCATAGATTTCAAGAAACATGTCGTAAAGGTGAGAGAGGGAATCACGGTTAAAAATTCTGAATACCTTATAGATAATAACTACTCAAGGGCTATTCTTGCTTCAAATTTCCTTCAGGATATCACTAGTGGAAAAGTGAGCTTCAAAACTCTTGATGATGAGACACACGATAACCTGAACAGTTTTATACAACAACTTTCAGCCATCCTTAAATAAGCCCGATAGAGTCTATGAAATTCCGCTCAAGAATTTATTCATTTATCCTGTTGACAGCAGTCTCCCTCTCTTCCAGGGGACAGGATACTGTACTGCTTTTCCATCCAACCACCTATAACATGGAAGTAATTCAAAAGCTGGTGGATGAGGACCTGTTTAACCTGGATGCTTATCACGTTCTGGGAGTGTACCATCCTGGTGAAAGCTATGATTACAGCGGGGCCCAGGCCTATTTAGATCTGCACCCTGGTTCAATGTTCAGCCTTGAAGAGATCAAAGGTAGTCTTGAGCCTGAGAATATTTACAGGGAAAATCCTGCAAGCCAGCAGTTCAGAAAGCTATTTAAAAGCTCCCGGGGAGCTCTGTTTATGGGCGGTCCGGACATTCCACCCCTTACATACAAAGAAGAAGTTCACCTGCTTACCCGGGTTACAGATCCATACCGGCACTATGTGGAGTTAAGTTATATTTTTCACCTGCTTGGTGGAAATCAGAATCCTGATTGGATCCCCTACCTGGAGGAGAATCCAGACTACCTGGTCAACGGAATTTGCCTGGGAATGCAAAGCATGAACGTGGCCACAGGAGGAAGCTTAATACAGGATATCCCCACCGAACTTTACGGGATCTGGCTTGCAGAAGATATTCTGGCTTTGCCGCCCGACCAGATGCATCGAAATTACCTGGACTACATGAATACAGGTTGTGAAGATCCGACCTCATATCACTTTCACCAGATTGCTTTGAAAGCTGAAATGATCCTGACAGAAGGCATTGGGTTTACCAAAACCACCAATCCCCTGGTGCTCAGCTCACACCACCAGGCCATTGAAGAACTGGGATTGGGTTGGGAAATTGCTGCCACCTCCATGGATGGTAAGATTGTTGAAGCCATTCAGCATCACACTTATCCCCATGTACTGGGAATACAGTTCCATCCGGAAAAACCGGGATTATTTGATCCTTCAATTGAATATCCGGAGTCCTGTAACAGTACCATTAATTTCCAGAAAGCAATTGAAAATAGTGATTCCTTTCTTTTCCATGTAAAATTCTGGAAGCAGCTGGGGCAATTCCTGCAACTAAACAGGCAAAACTAGGCCTTATTCGATTTCGATAAAGTTGATGTTCAGATCCAGGATGGATGAATAATATTCTCCTCTCTCAAGGATATCATCATCACCTTCCTCGTAAACCCAGTTGATTTTAAGGTCATAACCATCGTTATCGACCTCTTTTAGCTTTTTCAGCAAGCGGAGCATGTATTTTGAAGTTCCGCTGTTCAGGTATTCCAATTCGACATCAACCTCCGTGGATGCGGGTGGTGATGAGGCAAAGGCAATAATCCAGTCAAGTATATCCTCATAGAAAAGTGAAACATCCTCGGGGATGGACCTGCCTTTAAATTTAATTTTACCGTTGGGATCCAGTAAAACATACGGGGTCTTCTGAGTAGGCTGAAATTCTAGTTTATCCATCCTTTACAAAAAAGTATGAACAATATAGTAATTTTTGTCCAACAATTTGAATGCCTGCTTAAAAATACATTCTGGCCAGGGGGGCAATATCATCACCTGCGAAATAACCCTCAAGGTAGCGGTAATACCCGGTGATGGCAATCATGGCTGCATTATCTGTTGTAAAACTGAAGGGGGGTATAAACAGATCCCATCCCCTTAAGTCTGCTTCGTTTTCCATGGCAAGGCGCAAACCCGAATTAGCAGATACACCTCCGGCAAGTGCCACCTGCTTAATTCCGGTGTACTCCATGGCCCCCCGGAGTTTATTGAGTAAAATATCGATAATGGTATGTTGCAGTGATGCTGCCAGATCGGCCTTGTTTTTATCCACAAACTCAGGGTCCTTCTTCAACTGGTCCCTCAGAAAATATAAAAAGGAGGTCTTCAGTCCACTAAACGAATAATCGAATCCTTCCAGCCTGGGTTTGTTGAAAGTAAAGCTTTTCGGATCGCCCTGCTTCGCTAGCCGGTCCACATGAGGTCCGCCCGGATATGGCAGTCCCATAAGTTTGGCGCATTTATCAAATGCTTCTCCAGCAGCATCATCAATGGTCCGGCCAAGGATTTCCATGGTATGATGATCCCTGACAACAACCAGCTGGGTATGGCCTCCTGATACTAGGAGACATAAAAAAGGGAAACTGGGAGATGCATATTGCGTCCCTTCGGATTGAATGAAATGTACCATGATATGTGCCTGCAGATGATTCACCTCGATCATGGGAATACCCAGCCCTGCAGTAAATCCCTTGGCAAAAGATGTTCCCACCAGCAGGGAGCCCAGAAGTCCGGGTCCTCGTGTAAATGCAACTGCATCAATATCCCGGCGACTGACGCCGGCTTCTTTCAGGGCACTATCTACCACTGGTACAATATTTTGCTGATGAGCCCTGGAGGCAAGTTCGGGCACCACTCCTCCATACTTTCGATGTATTTCCTGCCCGGCAATTACATTTGATAACAGTTGCCGATCCCTGATAACTGCTGCAGAAGTATCATCACATGATGATTCAATCCCAAGAATGACGGTACCCATGACAACTTTTTATATTTTTACAGTGTTAGAATAGAAAGAAAGAACAAAAGTATTAAAAAGATAGCGAAAATAGGACTGATTGTAGTATTGCTGATTCTGGCGGTCCCTTCGCTTTCATTACTTTTTTTACAAAACAGGCAGGTGCAGACAAAGGTCAGTCAGTTTCTGGCCGAGCAGTTGTCGGAAAAGCTACAGGCCGGCATTTCTCTGTCTTCGGTAAACTACACCTTTTTTAAAAGAGTTCAGATACGGGACCTCTATATTGAGGATCTGCATGGTGACACCCTGATATATTCCGAGCTTACAAAGCTTAGAATCAAGAATATAGGCTCTGGCCGAAGTGGTCTTGAAATTCGAAAAATTGCCGTGGAAAACGCCTGGTTAAACCTGGTAATTGAGCCTGATGGGGGAGTAAACCTGGGGGTGATTATCGACAGAATGAATAAGCCTCATGTACCTCCGGAACGAAAAAACAGGCTCCATATCCAGGAAATTACCATGAGCAATGGTCGGTTTTCCCTTACGAAAAGCGGGCATCCTCCCCTGCGATCGGATATTGATTTTCGGGATTTTGATATGCTTGGACTGGAAATAACGGTGAATGACCTTATCAGCGAGATGGATACCATAAGTATAAATATCACTTCACTTGCAGGTGTGGAGAAATGTGGATTTGAGTTCCACCACCTGAAAACGCTAATGACCATTGGAAAGTACCATATGCACTTTAACGACCTTGAAGTGGATCTGCCAGGCTCTGAACTTCATGTACCCATACTGGGATTCAATTTTGACCACTGGCGGGGATTCAAAGGTTTCTCCAGGGAGGTAGATCTCACATTTGAATCGATCCATTCACAGGTGAAAATGGAGGACCTCTTCACATTCATACCGGGATCAATGACCCTGCTCGACGTACTCACAGTTGATGGTGAGGTGCATGGAAAACTAAATGACCTTAAAGGGGATGAAATGGAAATCACCTTTGATCAGCGGAGCACCCTGGCATTTGACTTTACCATGATTGGTCTCCCGGATTTTAAAAACACCTTCCTGGACTTTGATTTCAAGGAATTTAACAGCACGGTTCCTGCCATTCACCAGTTTATCTCTGCCAGGCAGGGTTCGTCCGGACAATCGCTTTATCCGTGGATCAATATGGGTAATATCGACTTCAAGGGCCAGTTTACAGGATACCCCGATAATTTTGTAGCATCGGGTTTTATGCAGACCGATATGGGCCGGATGCTCCTGGATCTGTCCTTTAAACCGGATAGCATTGAGGGAATCGATTTTCAGGGACATCTCTCAACAGGCGATTTTAAGCTGGGGGAATTCCTTGGACAGGAAGAGCTGATATCTCAACTGGATATGGACGTTATGGTAGATGGAAACCTCAATGATGGAGCCATTCGTGCTGATCTGATAGGGACAGTCGATACCCTTTATCTTTCAGAGTATGCCTACAGCAATATTTCACTGGACGGTGCATTTACCAATACTACCTTCAATGGAGGATTCAGCATCAGCGACCCCAATATAAGGATGGACTTTCTGGGGAGAATGGACTTTTCGGGTGAGGTGCCCATGTATAACTTCACGGCCGATGTGGCCCGCTCACGCCCCCATTTTCTGAACCTGGGTGTGGAAGATCCAAATACCTTTGCATCTTTCCGGATAGTAACAGATATTACCGGCAGAACCCTGGATGAGTTAAATGGTGAAGTACGACTTGTGAACAGTCTGTTCGAACGAAACGAAAATCAGGTTCAGCTTTACGATGTCCGCTTAAGGGCCCTCAGCACTCCCGATACCACTTCTCTGAGAATCAGGTCCGAGTTGATTAACGCATCCATCGACGGTAATTTCAGGCTTACCACCCTGCCGGCGGCACTGGGGAACATGGCTGATTTCTATGTGAATCTATTCCCCGGGAAGGATCCTGAAAGAGATACAATTAATCAGTTTACCTACGAGGCTGACCTGTACCATGTAAATCCCGTCCTGGATTTCTTTTATCCAAGCCTTCAGATTGCCGACGGGAGTCATATTTCCGGATCCTACATCCCCATAAAGGAGGATTACAGCGCCAGCGGATACTTTCCGGAACTGGAGATCGGTCCTGCAACATGGTCCGGGGCAACATTTCAGGCAAAGACCCTGAACAATGAGTTTGATTTTTACTTTCGTTCCGACAGCATGATTTATGGAAAGAACTATGCCCTGAAGAACCAGGAAATCCAAATCTTTACTTTGGATGATACAGCCAATCTCCATCTGAACTGGGACAATCAATCCGAAATAAGGTACAGCGGAGAAGTCAATTTAAGTGGAGCCTTCCAGTCCGATTCCATGTCCCCAAGAAGCTTTATTGTTGATGTTGAGCCTTCTGAGCTATATATAAATAATGCGTTCTGGAACATCGACCAGAGTGAAGTCCTGATCAGGAAACAGTATGTGAATGTGGACAGCCTGTCCCTCAGCAGCCTGGATAAGTATATGATTGCAGACGGGACTATCGCATCAGGTGCAGACCAGGAGTTTTACCTCGATTTCAGGAACCTTAACCTTGATGAAATGGGAAGCCTCATGGGGATAAAAGCTGCCCTGCAGGGAAAGATGACCGGCAATTTTACCTTTCGTGAAACAGATGGTGCCCCCTACATTTTCTCTGACATAGATGTGGATACTTTGCGTTTCAACGATCAACTTGTAGGTCCCACCACACTGAATGCAGCATGGAACGATGCAAGGAAGACCATCCGGATGACTCTGGAATCCAATCTGGACAACAGGCGAACCATCGATGTGGACGGAGATTTCACCCCGGCAAGTAAAGCAGTGGATTTTGAAATTCGCCTGAATGAGTTTAAGCTTCAGGCGCTTAACCCTTATGTAGAGAACATCGTAGAAGATCTCGAGGGCACAGGCAATGTGGCCCTTACCCTTGATGGAACACTTGATAAGCCCAAACTGAACGGGACCATTGGATTCAATGACGGAGCTGCCACCGTTTCCTTTCTTAACTCCCGCTACATTGTCAATGAATCCCTTCGAATCTACAATAACAACCTCTACTTCGAAAACTTTTCCGCCACCGATGAATATGGAAACCTGGGAATAGTAAATGGATCCATCTCCAACAATTACTTCAGAGATTTCTATACCAATATCAGTATTGATGCCCGGAACCTGAACTGCATGAATACCGGTTCCGTGCATAACGATCAGTTTTATGGTACTATCTTTGCTTCAGGTGCAGCAAGTTTTAATGGTGCCGGCAGGGACATCACTCTGAGTATAAATGCCACCACCGAAGAAAATACGGCCCTCTTCCTCCCTCTTTACAATGCCAGAGAAGCGCAAATCTCTGATTTCATTACCTTTATTCATGAAACAGACCTGGAGAGTCAGACCCTGCCTCTCCAGGGAAAAATGGGTGGTCTGAAGGTGGAACTGGAAGTGGATGTCACTGAAGATGCAGTGGTGCAGCTGATCTTTGATCCCAAGGTTGGTGATATAATTAAGACAAGTGGACGTGGGAATCTGAGAATATTACAGGACAACAGCGAGGGTCTCAGAATGTTCGGAGATGTGGAGCTACTTAAGGGTGATTACCTCTTTACCCTGCAGAATGTAATAAACAAGCGCTTTGAGATAGAACCTGGTGGTAAGATTCTCTTCAATGGTTCCCCTACCAGCTCAACCATCGATCTTGCAGCCAATTACGGAACCAGGGTTGCCCCCTACAACCTCTATCAGGGAGATCCATCAGATAAATATGCCGAACCCTTAAAAAAGCGCATCCCTGTGGAGTGCCAGCTGAATTTACAGGGCGATCTGAGGTCCCCCACCATTGTAGCCGGGATAGAGATGCCCACAGCGGATCCGGAAACCCGGGCCATCCTGGCCAATGCTACCAGTACGGAGGAGGAGCTGATGAAACAGTTTCTATCATTGCTGGTGATTAACGATTTCTACTCTGTTTCCGGGTATGGGATACAGAACATGGGTAGCATGAATAGCTCTTTTGCCGGTGTAACTGCCAGCGAGCTGCTGTCGAATCAGCTAAGTAACTGGCTATCCCAGATCAGTGATGATTTCGATATTGGATTTACATACAGGCCGGGCGACCAGGTAAGTACCCAGGAGTTGGAGGTGGCACTCTCCACCCAGCTCCTGAACGACCGCGTGATTATCAGCGGAAACCTGGATGTGGGCGGACAGGAGACCAATCCTTCCAGCGGACAGGAGGGAAATCCCTATATCATGGGCGATTTTGAGGTAGAATACAAAGTCACGGATAATGTAAGCGTGCTGGCCTTCAACCGCTCCAGGGATGAGCTGATTGCCATGACAGCTCCTTATAAGCAGGGGTTTGGGGTCTCTTACCGGGAAGAATTTGACACGCTGAATCAATTAATGGCCAGGTACAGGGAGGCCATATCAAATCGGAAAAAGAAGAAGAAAAAGTCGAAGAAGACGGATTCTGAAGAGTAAAACTTTCCTATCTTAGCAGCTTATTATTTCCAAAACCTAACTTAATCTTATCATCATGTTTATTGTAATGGTAATAGTTTTTGTTCTGGGGTATCTTGCCATAGCCCTTGAACACCCGCTGCACATCGATAAGGCTATTCCGGCCTTGGCAATCGGAACGCTGCTTTGGGTTCTGTATATTTTTGGCGCTTACGATATTTTTACAGCCGGACTGAGTGAAGCATGGAACTCGTACATCCATGGTGGTGACCAACATGGCGAACAGGGGATTCAGGCCATGCGGCACTTCATTGTGGATAAGGAGATTATACACCACCTGGGTGAGATCTCAGAGATCCTCTTCTTCCTGCTTGGAGCCATGACAATTGTAGAGGTCATTGACAAGCATGATGGTTTCAAGATCATTACCGATAAGATCAAGACCACCAAGAAAGTGAAGCTCCTGTGGATTCTAAGTGTACTTACCTTCTTTATGTCTGCTGCACTGGATAACCTGACTACAACCATTGTGATGGTTGCCCTGCTGCGGAAACTGATTTCCGATAAAGAGACCAGGTGGTTCTTTGCTTCCATGGTGGTTCTGGCAGCCAATGCCGGTGGCGCATGGTCTCCCATTGGCGATGTCACAACCATTATGCTCTGGATTGGTGGACAGGTGACCACAGTGAGCATTATCACCCGGGTTATCGTACCAAGTCTCTTTACCATGATTGTTCCCCTGGCTCTGCTCAGTTTTACTCTGAAGGGAAATGTAACACGTCCTCAGATCGATGAGAACGAAAAAATTTACACCCAGCCCTTTGAACGTAAACTGATGTTGATCATGGGTGTATGCGGACTACTTTTTGTTCCGGTTTTCAAGACCATCACCCATCTTCCTCCCTACATGGGCATGCTCTTTTCCCTTTCTGTGATCTGGCTTGTTTCTGAGCTCATGCATAAAAATAAACCCGACGAGGTCAAAAAGAAACTGAAGGTAATTTATATCCTGCAAAAGGTTGACACCCCGACCATCTTCTTCTTCCTGGGAATCCTTTCTGCGGTTGCTGCACTCCAGAGTGCAGGGCAGCTGACCATACTGGCCGGATGGCTGGATGAGAACCTGGGAAATATTTTCCTCATAGATTTGGCCATTGGAGTGCTGTCAGCTATAGTGGATAATGTACCCCTTGTGGCAGGTGCCATGGGCATGTATCCCATTGAAGATGCAGCCAGTATTGCTGCCATGACCGATCCGGCAGCCATTGCATATGCACAGAACTTCGTTCAGGACGGACTTTTCTGGGAATTCCTGGCTTACTGTGCCGGTACCGGTGGAAGCATCCTGATTATTGGCTCAGCTGCCGGTGTAGCTGCCATGGGTATGGAGAAAATCGATTTCATCTGGTATATGAAACGAATTTCACTCCTGGCTCTTCTGGGTTATGTTGCTGGTGCTGGTGTTTATTACCTGCAGTCACTTCTCTTGCACCATTAAGCCGGAAACGACAGGCTGTTAATAACAAAACCAAATCTTTAATAACGGGATATACTACACAGGAGTATATCCCGTTTTACTTCATATATTTGACGGAAATTCAACACGCATGAAAAACTTGATTATTCTTCAGGTTACCAATCTGGATACCAGCAGCATACAGGGAACCTCTACAGAATCTTTTATCGACATTGCACTTAAGGGGGGCTGGGTTATGCTTCCCATTGTTATCCTGAGCTTTATCGCAGTATATATCTTTTTTGAGCGCTGGTTCGCCATTAAGAAAGCTGCCAGGGTGGATCAGAACTTTATGAATCGAATCAAGGATTACATCATTGATGGCAAGGTCGATTCGGCCCATACATTATGCCAGTCCACCGACAACCCGGTGGCCAGGATGATCGATAAAGGTATCAGCCGCATAGGTCGCCCCTTAAACGATGTGAATGCTGCCATCGAAAATGTGGGTCGCCTGGAGATTTATAAACTGGAGAGAGGTCTGCCCACACTGGCAACGGTGGCCGGGGGAGCACCCATGATAGGTTTCCTGGGAACTGTGATCGGCATGGTACAGGCTTTTCACCAGATGTCCACTGCAGGTAACAACATTAATGTTGGTCAACTTTCGGGCGGGATCTATACGGCCCTGATCACAACCGTAGCCGGTCTTACGGTGGGTATCATTGCCTATTTCGCTTATAACACTCTGGTTACCAGGGTTGATAAGGTGATCAATAATATGGAGGCAGGTACTTCAGAATTCATAGACCTGCTTAACGAACCCGTAAAATAAAAAGCAATGGCACTGAAGCCCAGAAACAGGGTACTGGATAATTTCGCCATGTCGGGGATGACCGACATTGTATTCCTGTTGCTGATATTTTTTATGCTTACCTCCACGCTGATTGCACCCAATGCCTTGAAAATGCTGCTACCCAGTCGCGGACAGGTAACCATTCAGGGCGAATCGCAGGTTCCCACAGTAACCATTCATAACGGAAGCCGCATAACAGTGGATGGCAGAACTGTTTCTTTTGAAGACCTTGGCATGGTACTTGATTCAAAATTGCAGGGCCTGCCCGACCCCACCATAAAGATAGTCACCTCCCCTGCTGTATCAGTGGGAGATGCTGTAAAGATTATGAATGTAGCAGCCGAGAGAGATTATACAGTTGTGCTTAAACAACTATAGTTGAGCTTAAACAACTATAATGGCCATAGAATCAAGACATAAAACCAATAAGAACTTCGCCATGTCGGGTATGACCGACATTGTATTCCTCCTGTTGATCTTCTTTATGATCGCTTCCACCCTGATCTCACCGGCGGCCAGGGATGTACATCTCCCCGAGAGCAACAACCAGACCCAGGCCAATCCGGTAGTTGTAGTGTCCATCGGGCAGGATAAAAGTATCTACGTGGACGATCAGGAATACACTATGTCAGAACTGGAGGGAGTGTTAAGAAAGAAACTTGAAAGTTACGGTGAAGCTCCGACGGTACGTTTGAATGCAGACAGGGAACTGAATATGGAAGAGGTTTTTGCTTTCCTGAATATAGCCAAACGAAACAGTTACAAGGTGATCCTTGGAACCAGACCATCGGACTGATTGTTATATAGATACCATGAAGCTCAACAGAAGAGGTCTGATAGCAACCATCTTATACCATGCACTGCTGCTGGCACTGCTGGTATTTGCCGGCCTCACCTTCCCCGATCCGCCACCCGAGGAAGAAGGCATCCTGGTGAATTTTGGCACGGATGAGTTTGGCCTTGGCGACTTTGAGCCCATGGGAGATGATCAGCAGGCCGGTAATCCCGATGAGGAGATCACCCAGGCCCAGGAACCCGTTGAGGAGGAGGTAGAAGAATATGTGGAGCCGGTGGAGGAAACCAGGGAAGCTTATACCCCACCCGACCCGGTGGAGGTGGATCAAACCCAGGATGTGGAGGAGGTACAGGTGAAGGAAGAACCCAAACCTACAGCTGAAGAGCTTGAAAGACAGCGGCAGGAGGAATTGGAGAGACAAAGGCAACAGGAACTTGAACGGCAGCGTATCGAGCAGGAGCGCATAGAGCGTGAGGCCCGTGAGGAACAGGAACGAATTGAACGTGAAAGGCAACAACAGGCCGAAAGACTGAATAATCTTGGCAGGGATGCTTTTGGAAATCAGGGTGTGGGAGAAACTGAAGGCGGGGAAGGAATCACCCAGGGAAGCGGAAACCAGGGTGATCCCAACGGGAGTCCGGATGCTGACCGCTACGATACAGGGGGCGGACTGGGCGATGGAGTTTCCTTCGGGGGACTGGGTTCCA
>CAYWGP010000225.1:0-96410 GCA_964458155.1 uncultured Bacteroides sp. | reverse complement strand
GGTCGCGCCAAATGCAGGATGGTTAACAGCAACCGCCTGCATTTCTGCATTGTCATGGGCCAGGTGCACAATCATCACATTCAGTCCGGGCCCGATATTTTCAATCATTTTTCCATATTCCTCCTCCCATGAAGCCTCGGGACCTTCCACATTCAGCATAAAAAAGCCATCAACCAGGACAAACTCATTTTTAACCATCTCCCTTAGATCTTCGGGCATGGCGAAAAGCATCATACGGGGAGCAAAAACCGGCAGCTTGTATTCCTGGCCAAGCTTCATATATATCTCAACAAGTTCGGGCCTGGCCAATACACTTCCCATGTGAGTATCCAGGTGGGTGGGATTGATCCCATAGGCTATAGCGCGGTCGATCTGTGCCCTGATTTCCTTTTCCGCCTCAAGTGGATCGGCATGCAGTCCCACTTCTTCGGTGCTGGGGTAGAAGTAACCGTTTTCGTCGAGCAGACTGGGAATTTCTGTGGATGGGAGGATCCCTCCGAATTTATAGAAATCCCATTCGGAAGTAAGAGTGATATGGATTCCCACATCCAGGCCGGGATGACTCTTATAGTACTCTGCAAAATCGATAAACCAGGGGCAGGGAACCATGATACTTCCCGAAGTGATGCCCCCGCTGGCAAAAGCTTCATTGGTGGCATCATTTACCGACTGGGCCAGCCCAATATCGTCGGCATGAATAATGAGCAGTTTCGTATCGGCCGCATAACCAAGCTTCTCTGCAAGTGTTTGTTGACCATTGACCTGAAATGTGATCAGGCTTACAAGGGCTATGAGCATAAAAAATGTTCCGGAACCTTTTTTCATGTATATGCGTGATTGATGGGTTTAACAAATATAAAAATTTAATGCGCGATTCTGATCCAGTAGGATACGCCTTGCCACTCCAGGTCTTTGAGATTTTCATGATCCCAGATAGGAGCAATCAGCTCAGATAACTCTTCATCTTCAGAGATAAAGTAGTTGGGCAGGATGGTCTCGTATTTGTCCGGATTGGCCAGCAGATATGAGGCCAGCCCGTACTGCTCCGAATAGAACCTGTCGCACATATACTGGGGATAGTCGTAGGGCAGGTAGATATCATGAATATGTACAATGACCCCGCGCTTCAATCTGGGCAGGATTTCAAGAAAGAAAATCAGGGCGTCGGAGTTGGGCAGTATACGGTGAGAGTTGTCCACAAAAAGAATGTCTTTTTCATTTAGTTCAGCGACGATGTCGAAGTTATTATCCTCAAATGGCTTGCGAATAATTCTATTGGGCAGCTGATCGATCTCTGTCCGGGGCTTCGGATCGATGGAAATAAACTCCGTACTCAGATCCTGTTCAAGAATGGCCTTATGAACTATCCGGGTGGAATGGCCGGATCCTATTTCAACATATCTTTTGGGCTTGAAACGTGAAAGCATGGTATAAATCCCGATCATATCCAGTGCGGGCAGAACGCCATTATTCCATCTGGGTAAGGCATTATCAGTTTCCGTTTTAGAGTCCTGAATTGTCCAGATGTTCTTTTTGTAGCTTAGGGCCTTTCTAAGCAGCTTCCTGTAAGTTTCACGATTGGCATCGATGATTTTGTATAGCTCCTCATGTGGAGGTAATCCATGTCCGTAGCGTGGTTTAAATTTTACTTTATGATCTGAAAAGAGATTTTGGTACCTGGGACTCAGAAATCGGCGCAGCTGTTTTTTCATGGGAAGCTAAAGGTAAAGAAAAAGCGCATAGCCTACCTGTGAGAAATGGAAGTTTTGGGAAGACGGACAAATGAAAATCATTATGCCTTTTATATTGTGGGATGTACTGGAATCGAACCAGTGACCTCATGCCTGTCAAGCATGCGCTCTGAACCAACTGAGCTAACACCCCTGCTGGTGGGCAAAGTTATAAAAAAACCAAGATTATAAACTCCTTTATTAAAAGTAGTCTGTTCTAAATTCCTCGGCCTCTTTCATTAGCATATTAAACTGTTTTCTGTTGAGCATAAAGGCCAGGGATATGTACCATATGTTTGAAGAATCAAACTGGGAGTAGTCCACCGGTACCCCGAAATCGGTACCGGTAAAATCATGGTTCAGGAAATCTTTCAGATAATACTTGAATTTTAGGTTAACTCCGCCCGGGAGCTGGACGCCCGCAAAGAATGAAGGAATCCATGGATTCATCCTGTCGCTGGTCCCATCAGTGAACTTGTATTTTTCCCCATCGATAAACTTCTTTTGCTTATAGGCAAAATTCCACTCATATTCACCCCCTGCATAGAAAAAATAGTTCCTATCGAATGAGCCAATTTTAAAAGCAAGCGGGAAGCCAAGGGAGTAACTGCGATGCTTGATCTTGGTGTTTTTATTGTAGTCAGGATCGCTTTGGTCTATATCAGTCGCTGCGGTTACATACTGATAATAATCCTCCATGATCAAACCAATATTCCGGATAGCAAAGCCAGTGTAAAGGCCAAACTTGTCGTTCAGATCAAAATTAATATACTGCTGCGTGTGAAAGAACAGGGTAAAACGCATGTTGGTATTCACATCTATATCGTTGTAAACCATGTCCGATCCGGCGAGAATAAATTCCATTCCCCAGGAGTGGTAGATGCGATCGGACTGTGCTTTCAGGCCAATTACTGAAAGAGACAGAACCAGGGCCAATATAACTTTCTTCATTATCTCTTTGTTTTAGGGTTTCAAATTTCAATTGTGATACAATTTACATATTTGTTTCCAATTCTATACTTAGGGATTAAGTCTTGTCAGGTTTTCCTGAATCAGCTCCTCAAACCTGGTCATTAGCAACTTCAGCAGGGCGTTCCTAACATCGAAGCGATATTCGTCCAACTTTTTAACCGGCAGTACTTTCGGAGATGTCCCGGTAATAAAAGCCGAAGGAAGGCTATCAAGAGTATCAAGCGGAACATTCCTTTCAATGACAGCTATATCGTTTTCCCGGGCTATTTCAAGCACGTATTTTCTGGTAATTCCCGGAAGGATCATATTTTCTGGTACGGTGACCAGGCAATCTTGCCGGTCGATAAAAAAGAGGTTGGATCTGCTTCCTTCGGTGATATGCATTTCTGAATTTACCAGGGCTGCTTCATAGACCTTTTGTTCCAGTATGTATCTGGAAACAGCATTTCTGAAGCGGTCATCCCATTTTTTTATTCCCGGTTTGGGTCGTATATGGGGATAGGTTACAAGACTCACCCCCTCTATATACATGCGTGGATCGGGGTAGAGATAGGGAATGAAATAGCACTGCAAGCTTGTCTCGCCTCCATTGGATTTTTGCAGGCTGATCCGGATATTTCCTTCAGTGAAGATATTTTCATTGACTAGAAGAGCCAGGTTTTTGATTATCTCCCCGCTGCCCGGATATTCTATTTCCGAATCCCGTATGGATCGTTGAAGCCTGTCCAGGTGATCGGATAAAAACAATAATTTTCCGGCAATGAGCCTGACCACCTCGTAATAGATATCGGCAGACATGTCGGGAACAAAGCCCGTGGCGTCTGCCGCTTTATTATTAACTACATATTTCTTTCCTAAAATCTTACCTGTTATCATTCCACCCTGATGGATGCAGCCGGGTTCATCCTGGAAGCTTTAAGAGCCTGCCAGCTTACGGTGATCACAGCAATGCATAGTGATAAGAGCAAAGATATGATAAAGGTCCAGAATGGAAAGTCGATTCTGTAGGTGAAATTCTGCAGCCAGTTCTTCATGGCAAAATACGAAAGGGGCCATGCCACGATATTGGATACGATTACCCACCTGGAAAATTGGGTCAGGAAGAGGTAGAGTATCTGGTTCTGGGAAGCACCCATCACCCTTCTGACCCCTGTTTCACGGGTGCGCCTGGTGGTCATAAAGGATGAAAGCCCAAGCAGGCCCAGAGCAGCAATAAAGATAATAAGTACGGTAAAGGAGATGACCAGAGCAAATATAATCTTTTCTTCTTCGTATAGGGCGTTCAGTTCGCTGTCAAGATAGCTGTACTGGAGGGGGTAAGCCGAATTAAAATCAGCTCTTTTTTCTTCTACCCACCCCAGAACCTCCTGGTGATGGTCTACGGTCACACGAACGGAAAGGGTGCGCATGAAGTTTGCATTTTCGCTGAGGAGTATAACCAGGGGCTCCACCGGATTGTGCAGGGAGCCGTAATTAAAATCCTTCACCACTCCTATGATTTCTCCAACCGGGTTGTTGGCACCCTGGATATTCACCCCCTGGATAAACTGTTTTCCCACTGCTTCATTTCCCCATTGCATCTCTCTGACCAGGGCTTCGTTAACTACAAAGGCACTGGTTTGATCTGAGCCAAATTTCCTGTCGTAGAAACGGCCCTCTACCAGCTCAATTCCCATAACATCCAGGTAGTCGTAGCTAACCATGCAATTGTTAAATGCTTTTTCGCCCATCTCTCCGTCATTGGTTTCGGCGGTCATTACCCGCTTTCCGTAAAATCTGCCCGGAGCTGTTGTTGATCTTGCCGTTCCCTCCACTGATGGATGCCGTTCAATCTCCTCCATAAAGGATGTCACATTATTAATTATAGCCGTATCATTCAGAGTGAGCATCAGAATCTGTTCCCTGTCATATCCCAGGTCCTTTTTCTGGATATATCCCATTTGCAGGGCAACCACGATGGAGCCAATTATCATTACCGCAGAGATCATGAACTGGGCAATGACCAGGCCAGTCCTCAGCCATCCACGATCCTTGCTGCTCACGCCGTTTCCTTTTAAAATTGAGACCGGATTAAACGATGCCAGGTAGGTGGCCGGGTAGAGACCGGACAAAAGACCTGTAAGCAAGGAGATTACCAGGATAAACAGGAGAATTCCAGGTTGAAGGATGGTGTGGAAATCAAATGTTTTCCCGGCAAGGCTGTTGAACAGGGGGAGGGCCAGTATGGTCAGGAAGGTTGCCAGAAGACCTGCAAAAATGGCCATGACCACAGATTCTCCCAGAAACTGGGACCTGAGTTTGCTCCTGTTTGCTCCACCAACCTTCCGGATACCTATTTCTTTTCCCCGGTTGGTAGCCCTGGCTGTGGTCAGATTGGTATAGTTGATGCTGGCAATGACTATCAGCAGCAGGGCAATTACCCCCATGATGTATACATAGTTCATATTACCCTTGGGAAGGTCCCAGGTAAGCTCGTCTTTCTGAAAGTGAACATCTGAAAGGGGAGTAATCCTCAGTTTAAAGGATGCCTTTATCTGGTCCCCCAGCTCCTTCATATATTTGTCATAGAACTCGGGAAATTTGGCCAGTACCATATCCGGCGCAGTGTTTTCGGCCATCAATACGTAGGTGTAACAGGTCACGTTCCAAAAAGAGCCTGCACTTCGGTCATTGAATCGTTCACTCCCAATCTGATCTTCTATGGTTGCTGTTGAAATCAGTCCATTGTATCTCAGGTGTACATTTTCAGGGAGATCCTCAAAAACACCGGTTATATTAAACGTGGTACCGTCCGGATTTTTCATGCTTTCTCCCACTACATCCCAGGTGCCAAAGTATTTCTGAGCCAGTGATCTGCTGATCACCATGGAAAAAGGGGCGGTGAGGGCAGTGTTTGGATCCCCCGTTACAAAAGGCAGGGTGAACACCGTGAAAATGGTGGAGTCGGCAAGCATGATACTATCCTCCTTGAATGTGTCCTCACCGCTTTCAAAGTAAAAATCTCGCCGGGGTAATATTCTTGTATGATCAACGATTTCCGGATAATCATCCTTTAGAGTTGGTCCCAGCGGGATCTGGGTGATGGCGGTCAGGTCCTGTTTCTCGTTGATAAAGAAATCTCCTTCGAGCCTGTAAATTCTGGCAAAATTTTCGTTGTGTTTATCGTAGGTAAGCTGATCCTGTATATAGATGAAAATCAAGATAGTGGAAGTGATCCCTATGGCGAGACCAAGCAAATTCAGCAGTGTAAAAAATTTGTCCCGTCCGGCATTTCTGACCAGGGAAAGCAGGTAATTCTTGAAAAGTGACATCGAAGAAAAAGGTTTTTGGTTATCCAATCTAATTATGAATCAATAGGAGTGCCAAAACAAGTAAAGTACTAAAAAACAGTATAATATAATTTACATGACCGGGCCTGCGTGTCCGGATCCGTATAAGAAGCGTTCGTTACCGCACACAAGGGAACTCATTTTGTGGTAAAAAATTAATTGCTAATTTTAAATTATATCTAAAGCAGCATCGATTCTCAATTATGAGGCCAATTTTCTTTATAGATGATGATAAGGTCATCCTGAACCTGATGGAATTTACCTTTCAGAGCAGGAATGATTATGATGTGGTTTGTTTTAAATCCGGGGAAGAGTGCCTGGAGAATCTTGATCAGAATCCCAGGTTGATTGTATTGGATCATATCCTTGCCGGTGTGGGCGAAACCACGCTCAACGGACTGGAAACGCTGAAAGAAATAAGAAAGGTAAATAAAGAAGTTCCCGTGGTAATTTTAACCGGACAGGGAGATGATGCCCTGCTAACCGAGTTCATGGAAAACGGGGCAAACAGATACCTGACCAAAGACGATTATTTTATTGATTCACTGATTGAAACCATCCGGCAGGTGATCATCTGATACCAACTGTCCTGTCCTTTCAAGCTTATGGCCGGTTTAATCTCCTTACTATCATGAATTAATGCGTGAGTTTTGTTTTTTTATATGAGATAAATTTTTACTTTTGCACTCCCAAATTGAAGAATTGTGAGCAAGCGGGATTCATATGCAGTACGCATTTCGGGATTAGGAGAAGGAGATCACGATTTTTCATTTGAGCTTGACAGAAAGTTCTTTGTTTTATTTGAGCAATCAGAAATCAGCAATGGAAATGTACATGCTGAGGTGATCCTGGAGAAAAAGCCGGGTGTATTCTCACTACACTTTTCCCTGAAAGGTAAGGTGGAGGTGGTATGTGACCGTTGCCTGGAAAGCTTTTTCACTGATGTTTCCACCACCCAGACCATTTTTGTAAAGCTGGGAGAAACAACGGGAGGAATTGAGGATGATGTCTTAATCATTGGAAGGGACGATCACGAAATAAAGGTGGGTCAGTATCTGTATGAATTTATCATACTGGCTCTTCCCTATCAAAGGATTCACCCTGATGACTCTGAAGGACACTCCACCTGCAACCCGGAGATGTTGAAAAAACTGGATGCTCACAGAAGCAAGGAACCTGAAGGTGAGGAAAAGAATGATCCCAGATGGGATGCACTAAAAGGACTTATTGAAAAAAACAAATAGCTATGGCACATCCGAAAAGAAAGACTTCAAAGACCAGAAGAGACAAGAGAAGAACCCACTATAAAGCAGAGGCTCCAACCCTGTCCACCTGTGCAACCACAGGCACGGTTCATGAACGTCACCGTGCTTACTACGTTGATGGGAACCTTTATTATAAAGGAAAACTCGTAATTGACGCTGAAGCCGATTTAGCTTAAGTAATGCATTCACCAGGGTAAAAGCCCGGTAACCCATGCGCATTGGGATCGATATGATGGGAGGCGATTATGCCCCCGGCTCTGTTATTCGCGGAGCCATTCTCGCCAGGGAATCCTTACCTGTTGATACGGAAATTGTATTGATAGGCAACAGGGATGTTCTTTACCGCTATGCGGAAGAACACCAGCTCGATGTAAGCGGTTTAGCCATTGAACATACTGAAGAGGATGTGGGGATGGAAGATCATCCCCTGAAAGCCTTTAAGGAAAAGCCAAAAGCCGGTCTTTTCATGGGCCAGAGACTTCTTGCCCGGGGGGACCTCCACGGATTTTGCAGTGCCGGAAATACCGGGGCCATGATGGTTGGTGCCATGCATATAATTACCTCCATCCCGGGAATCATCCGTCCGGCCATTGCTGCCAGCATACCCAATGTCGAGGGAACACATTCTGTTATTCTTGATGTGGGCCTGAATCCCGATGCACGTCCCGATGTTTTATACCAGTATGGCTCCATTGGTACCATTTATTCAAATTTAGTTCATGGAATTGTTGAGCCGGCAGTAGCTTTGCTGAACGTTGGTATCGAGGAGAGCAAAGGGAATATGGTTACCCGGAGTGCCTATCAGCTAATGAAGGAATCGTCCAACTACAATTTCATCGGGAATATTGAAGCCAATGAAATGTTTGTTTCAAGCCGGGCAGATGTAATTGTGACCGATGGTTTTATTGGAAACATCATGTTAAAACAGGCTGAGGCATTTTACAAGGTTGTCTCCCAGAAAAGTGTTGCCAACGAATATTTTGAAATGTTTAATTTTGAAAATTTTGGAGGTACGCCGGTACTGGGTGTAAATGCTCCCCTGCTTATCGGACATGGAATTTCAAATGAAAAAGCGATAATGAATATGCTTCTGCATACTGTTGAAGTAGTGGGGGCCAAATTGGTTAACAGGATTAAAGAAGAATTGGAACGATGAGCAAGATTGCCGCAGGAATAACAGGGATTAATGGCTGGGTACCCGAGTACAGACTTACCAATGACGAGTTGAGTACCATGGTAGAGACTACCGATGAATGGATCATGCAGAGAATCGGTATCAGGGAGAGAAGAATCCTGAAAGAGGGAGCCACCTCCGATATGGGTACCCATGCCGTAAAAGGATTGCTGGAGAAAACAGGGACCTCCCCTGATGATATTGATTTGTTGATCTGTGCCACTATTACCTCTGACCACCCCTTCCCTTCTACTGCTAACCTGATTGCCAGTAAGGCAGGAATTAAGAATGCCTGGAGTTTTGATATTAATGCGGCATGTTCAGGTTTTGTCTATGGTCTGCAGACTGCAGCCAGTTTTGTTCAGTCGGGTCAATATAAGAAAGTTGTAGTTGTGGGTGCTGATATGATGTCTTCCATCACTGATTATACCGACCGGACCACCTGTCCGCTCTTTGGCGATGGAGCGGCGGCTGTGCTGGTCGAGCCCGTTGAGGAAGGACTGGGAGTGTTGGATTCCATTCTCCAGGCCGATGGAAGCGGGGTTAAAAATCTGCATATGAAAGCAGGAGGCTCAGCTAATCCGCCTTCACATAAAACAATCGACGCCAGGGAGCACTTTGTTTTTCAGGAAGGTCAGGCTGTATTTAAAGTGGCTGTGTCCAAAATGGCTGATGTCTCAGTGGAGATCATGAAAAAAAATGGCTTGACTCCGGACACACTCAACTGGCTGGTACCTCATCAGGCCAATATGCGAATTATCGAAGCCGTGGCCAGGCGTATGGGAGTTCAAAAAGAAAAAGTGATGATCAATATCGAGAAGTATGGTAATACAACCGCCGCTACCATTCCTCTGTGTCTCTGGGAATGGGAATCTCAATTGAAAAAAGGAGATAATCTGATTCTGGCTGCCTTCGGTGGCGGGTTTACCTGGGGGTCCATCTATTTGAAGTGGGCCTATGATGGAAACAAGAATAATGATTAAGTTTGCATAAAAAGTAGCATATGGCAAAAATAGGTGAAACAGAGGGTACCAATAAGATCAATATGATTGGTGTTGGAACCACCATTGAGGGAAGTATTAATTCCAATGAAAATATCCGCTTCGACGGGAATCTGATCGGCAACCTCAATACCAAGGGGAAAGTTTTTATTGGACAATCCGGAAAGGTTCAGGGGGAGATCAGGTGCAACAATTGTGAAATTGAAGGTGTGGTAGACGGAAAGGTTGTAGTGACAGAGTTATTGTCCCTTCGTTCCATGTCAAAAGTATATGGTGAAATCAAGACCGGTAAGCTGGCCATAGAGCCCGGTGCAACATTTACCGGAAAATGTGATATGGGTGGAAAAAGAGAAGAAAACATCGCGCCAGTCGCAAAACCCAAAGCAGAATAGTCCTAAAGACTCAGGTCTGAACTCATTTGTCCGCTACTCGGGAATGGGATTTCAGATGGTTGTTATCATTCTTCTATTCTACTGGGCAGGCTCCAAGCTTGATATTAGGTCGGGCAATGAAAAACCTGTTTATACCGCAATACTTACCCTGCTTGGTGTGTTTGCAGGCCTTTATATCGTGTTAAAGGATTTCATTTTCAGGAAAGATGATTGACCGGATCCGCTTTATCTGGCAGCTTCTGGTTCTTAGTTCCATTTTTGTACTTCTTGGATTGGTGCTGGTTCCACGGCTTCAGGTGGAGATTACACCGGCTGTATTTCTTATTACCCTTGGATCTGTGACCACCGTAAATCTGCTTACCTACCTTGTTATGTATACAGGAATTCAAAAAAACAACAAGGAAGGAGTGGTATATTTACTGGGAGGAATAGGGGTGAAATTCCTTCTGTATCTACTATTTATATTGCTTTTCTGGATCCTTACAAAAAATCTGTCGAAACCCTTTATCATTACATTTTTTGCATTATATTTAGTCTTTACATTTTTTACAGCCGGGCATCTGTTTAAGTTGCTGAAGAACAAATAATTATAATGACCCTGAGCTCGAGATTATTAGCTGTGGCATGCAGCCTTGTGATTGGATTTCTCTTTGTTGTACCGGGCCCTCAACTGAGTGGCCAGGATGAACATCCTGAGGCAGTTGATGCCCATCCTGAAACTGTCGATACTCATCAGGCGGAAGCAGGGCACGATGAAGCCTCGGAAGAGGAGTTTAATGCCCCTGAGTATATTCTCGAACACGTTAGTGATTCTCATGACTGGCATATTCTGACCACAAAAAGTGGACACCATGTAGCTGTTCCCCTTCCGGTAATTCTTTACAGTAAACATTCCGGCTTACATATCTTTTCGTCAAAGCATATTGCTCATGGACATTCCCACGATGGTTTTCAAATGGGGCATGGCAGCATTGAAGTTGTAAATAAAAAAGGGGAATCAGTAGAGAAGAGTTTGAATGGCAAGATCGTAGAAGTTGATGAGCACGGGGAATTGGTTGAGGCCGGTCTTCCCCTGGATTTCTCCATTACCAAGAACGTTTTTATGATGATGCTATCGGTCATCATTCTGCTCTGGGTATTCCTGAGCCTGGCCAGGTCTTATAAAAAGGCCGGAATCAGTGAGCCCAAGGGATTGGCAGGATTTATCGAACCGGTTATTGTATTTATCCAGGAAGATGTTGCCATACCAAATATTGGTGAGGAAAAATATGGCCGTTTTATGCCCTATCTGTTGACGGTTTTCTTTTTCATCCTGCTGAACAACCTGATGGGACTGATCCCTTTCTTTCCCTTTGGAGCCAATGTAACCGGTAACATTGCCGTCACAATGGTACTGGCTGTATTTACCTTTCTGATTACCCAGTTCAGCAGCAACAGGGGGCACTGGCAGCATGTGTTCAATACCCCGGGCGTACCCTTCTGGCTGGCTCCCATCATGATTCCGGTTGAGCTTATTGGTTTGATCACCAAGCCCTTTGCCCTGATGATCCGGCTCTTTGCCAACATCACTGCAGGTCACATTATCGTACTGAGCCTGATATCCATGATATTTATTTTCAAATCCATTTTTGTAGCGGCTCCTTCCATGCTGATGGTGCTGTTTATGGATTGTATAGAATTGCTTGTAGCCTTCCTGCAGGCCTATATTTTCACCTTATTATCAGCTTTGTTTATTGGAATGGCGATGCCAGAGCATCACCATGATTAGTTTTTCATTTAATACTTAATTATTATGACTGGTACATTAGCAGCAATCGGAGCAGGACTTGCCGTAATCGGAGCAGGACTGGGAATCGGTAGAATCGGTGGATCGGCAATGGATGCCATTGCACGTCAGCCCGAGGCCGGTGGAAAAATCCAGACCGCCATGATTATTGCAGCTGCCCTTATTGAAGGTGCTGCCCTGTTTGCCATCGTGGTTGCCATGATGGGTTAACGAGGTAAGAGAACTGAACAGGCCTGTAAGGGTTGCTTACAGGCCTTTCTTTAAAAACAAATTAACACATAATATAATGGATCTAGTAACACCGGGAATAGGAATGATCTTCTGGTCAACTCTGTTCTTTCTTGTTTTGCTTTTTATCCTGGGAAAATTTGCGTGGCCCGCTATTCTTACTGCTGTAAAAGCGCGAAATGAAAGTATTCGTAATGCACTTGAAGCAGCTGACAGGGCTAAAGAAGAGATGGCAAAACTGCAGGCCGGCAATGAGCAGATTCTGGCCCAGGCCAAGGCTGAAAGAGATGCCCTGATGAGGGAGGCAAAATCCATGAAGGATAAACTGATTGCAGACGCCAAGGAGAAAGCTACAGAGGAAGCCGAAAAGTTGGTGAAGAATGCAAGAGAATCCATCCAGAGGGAGAAAGCTGCGGCTCTGAATGAAATGAAGGAGCAGATGGCTACCCTTTCAGTGGATATAGCGGAAAAAATACTTCGCATGAAACTTGAAGATTCAAAAGCGCAGAAGGAACTGGTCGATAAGATGATTAACGAAGCCGACCTGAATTAGTAAAATTATTAATAGATGCTGCCTCGAGGTTTTGCTGAGAGGCGAATCAATTAAATGATTTATGAACGAAAGTCAGATTTCAGTACGTTACGCAAAAGCGCTGTTTCAGAGTGCATCTGAACAGCAAATTCTTGATAAGGTATACGAGGATATGGAGGTGCTGAACTCGACCTGTAAACTGGAAGAATTTCAGTATATGCTAGTGGTACCTACTTTACAACCAAGTCAGAAAATCAAAGTACTTCGGTCCATTTTTGAAAAGCAGGTTTCAAAAATTACCCTTGCCATGTTGGACCTGGTTGTTAAAAATAAGAGGGAATTATATTTGCCGGGAATTGCAAGGAATTTCATGGATTTGTACCGCAGGGAAAAAGGGATCCGTAAAGCAAGCCTGGTCACCGCTCAATCTGTCGACGAATCGGCTGTGGAGGGTATCAGGGCCCTGATCAGGAAAGCATATAATTCCGAAGTGGAGCTCTCTGCTTCAGTGAATGACGATGTGATCGGGGGCTTTGTGCTGACCATCGAGGATATGAGGTACGATGCAAGTGTAGCAAGTAATCTCAGGAAATTAAAAAAACAACTACTTCAAACCAGTATTGAAAAGTAACAGCATATGTCTCAGATTAAACCTTCCGAGGTATCGGAAATTTTAAAGAAGCAAATTGAAGGGTTCAAAAGTGAAGTTGAACTTGAAGAGGTGGGTACAGTCCTCCAGGTTGGAGATGGTATTGCCCGCATTTATGGACTAAATAGTGTACAGGCCAACGAGTTGATCGAATTTGACAGCGGTGTCGCCGGAATTGTTCTGAACCTTGAAGAGGACAATGTGGGTGCTGTATTACTTGGAGCATCAGAAAAGATCAGAGAGGGTGATTCTGTCAAAAGATCCAGGAAGATTGCATCCATCAGGGTGGGGGAGCCCTTGTTGGGACGGGTAATTAATACCCTGGGAGAGCCCATAGACGGAAAGGGCCCCATTACCGGGAAGATGATCGATCTGCCTCTGGAACGGAAGGCTCCGGGTGTGATCTACCGTCAGCCTGTAAATGAGCCCTTGCAAACTGGTCTGAAACCTATTGATGCCATGATTCCTATTGGGCGGGGACAGCGCGAGCTGATTATCGGAGACCGCCAGACTGGTAAGACTGCCATTGCCATTGATACAATTATCAACCAGAAAGAATTCTACGAGAAGGGTGAGACTGTATATTGTATTTATGTGGCCATCGGACAGAAAGGATCGACTGTAGCCAATATCCAGAAAACGCTGGAAGAGGCAGGAGCTATGGATTATACAGTGATTGTATCGGCAACTGCTTCGGATCCTGCCGCCCTGCAGTTTTATGCTCCCTTTGCAGGTTGCTCCATTGGTGAGTATTTCAGGGATACCGGAAGGCCGGCTCTGATTATTTATGATGATCTTTCGAAACAGGCTGTATCCTATCGGGAAGTGTCACTTCTTCTGAGAAGACCTCCCGGACGGGAAGCCTATCCCGGAGACGTATTTTACCTTCACTCACGCCTGCTGGAGCGAGCTGCCAAGATTATTAAATCTGATGAAATTGCGAGGAAAATGAATGATCTTCCCGAGCAGCTGAAACCGATGGTTAAAGGAGGGGGATCGCTTACCGCTCTTCCAATCATTGAAACTCAGGCCGGTGATGTATCGGCATATATTCCCACCAATGTGATTTCCATTACAGATGGACAGATTTTCCTGGAGGCTAACCTGTTCAATGCAGGCGTCAGGCCTGCCATCAACGTTGGTATCTCTGTATCCAGGGTAGGAGGAAACGCGCAGATTAAGTCCATGAAAAAAATTGCAGGAACACTGAAACTTGATCAGGCTCAGTTCCGCGAATTGGAGGCTTTTGCCAAGTTTGGCTCTGATCTGGATGCGGCCACCATGGCTGTGCTTGATAAAGGGCGCAAGAATGTTGAGATCCTGAAGCAGGATCAGTATGCCCCTATGCCAGTTGAGAAACAAATTGCCATCATCTATTGTGGTACCAAGGGACTACTCGCTGATATACCTGTGGAAAGAGTGAAAGAATTTGAAGCTGATTTTCTGGAATATATGGAGATGAAGCACAAAGATACGCTGAAAGCACTTGCGATGGGTAAGTTATCGGAGAATATCACAGGAATACTGGAAGATGTTGCCAAAGATATTGTAGAAAAATATATGTAATTCTGAATGGCGAGTTTAAAGGAAATACGAGAACGCCGGACCTCTGTGGCCTCTACCATGCAGATCACCAGTGCCATGAAAATGGTTTCTGCCGCCAAGCTTAAGAAGGCCCAGAATGCCATTACACAATTCAGACCCTATGCGGAGAAACTGAAGGAAATTCTGGCGAGTGTTGGTGACAGCATCAAAGATGACGAGGATAATCAATATGCCGTACAGCGTGACAGGGAGCGGATTTTGCTGGTTCTGATTACCTCCAACAGGGGACTATGCGGAGCGTTTAATTCAAATGCCATCAAAGCCACCATTACACGGGCGCTGACCACCTATGATGTGCAAATGATGGCTCATCAGGTCGATTTTATTGCCATCGGTAAGAAGGGTGCCGAATTTCTTAGAAAGAAAGGATACAATGTGATCTTCGACGGCAGCGAGATTTTTGATAATCTAAGCTTTGAACGGGTTGCTGAAGTAGCCAATATGATGATGGGACTCTTCACCGATGGGGAGTATGACCAGATTGATGTCATCTATAACCGTTTTAAGAATGCCGGAACCCAGATTCTTACCGAAGAGCAGTTCCTGCCCATTGAGGTGGATCAGCTGACGGAAGAATCAAACAGTGTTCCCAATGTGGACTACATTTTTGAACCTACCAAGGATTATATTGTAAAGGAACTGATTCCACGTTCATTGAAACTGCAGTTTTACAAGGCGATTCTGGATTCTCATGCATCTGAGCACGGAGCCCGAATGACCGCCATGCATAAGGCTACCGACAATGCCACCGAGCTCCTGAAGGAACTGAGCCTGCAATTCAACAAGGCCCGTCAGGCAGCCATTACCAATGAAATCCTTGAGATTGTAGGAGGAGCGGAAGCTCTGAAAGGATAATCCTGCCTTCCTGTCTAATACTCATCCCAGCTTTTTATGGAGATATCCTCCAGCTCCATCTTGCATATGGCATAGATAAAGGCCGATGCCAGTCGTGCATTGGTAAGCAGTGGAATATTATAATCCACTGCGCCGCGCCTGATGCTGTAGTCGTTTGAGAGCTCATGGGAGGAAAGATCCTTGGGGATGTTTACCACCAGGTCGATCTCCTTTGCTTTCAGATAATCCATCACATTAGGCTTCCGGTCCTCATCGGGCCAGGCCAGGTCAATGGAGTCGATTCCGTTCAGCCTCAGGAATTCATGGGTACCGTGGGTGGCAAAGAGGTTATATTCCTTTTCAATCAACATTCTGCAGGAATTCACCAGTTCCACTTTGGAGCGCATATCTCCCGTAGAGAGCAGGATATTCTTTTTGGGAATAGTATATCCCACCGACAGCATCGCTGTCAGAATTGCTTCATAGTAGTTGTCGCCAATGCAACCTACCTCACCGGTGGAGGACATATCCACGCCCAGAACCGGATCTGCTTTTTTCAATCTGGAGAAGGAGAACTGTGGTGCCTTGCAGCCGATATAGTCAAGGTCAAAGATGGATTTATGCGGTTTTTCGATGGGAACCTTTAGCATGATCTTGGTGGCCTGGTCGATCAGGTTTGCTTTCAGTACCTTGGAGACAAAGGGCATGCTACGGGAAGCCCTGAGGTTGCATTCAATTACTTTGATATCATTATCCTTGGCCAGGAACTGCATGTTAAAGGGTCCGGAAATTTCGAGGCTCTCGGCCAGTTGCCTGGCTATTTTTTTGATTCTTCGCACCGTTTCAAAATAGATTTTCTGGGGCGGGAAGATCATGGTGGCATCACCCGAGTGTACACCTGCAAACTCCACATGTTCTGAGATAGCATAGGAAAACAGTTCTCCATCCCGGGCAATAGCATCAATCTCTATCTCCTTGGCCTGCACGATAAATTCAGAAACCACCACGGGATATTGTTTGGAGACCTTGGCAGCCAGGGTAAGGAAGCCCTCCAGCTCTTCCCGGTTCGATACCACATTCATGGCTGCTCCGGAAAGCACATAGGAAGGCCTTACCAGTAGAGGAAAGCCCACCTCATCCACAAAAGAGAAGATCTCCTCGAGGCTGCTGAGCTCCTTCCAGCGTGGTTGGTCAATATCCAGATCATCCAGCATCATGGAGAACTTGTGCCTGTTTTCTGCCCTGTCAATATTCTCGGGAGAGGTGCCCAGTATATGTACATTCTGTTTATGCAGGCGCATGGCCAGATTATTGGGAATCTGACCGCCCACCGAAACAATGACTCCCTTGGGCATCTCAAGGTCATAAATGTCCATGACCCGCTCGAAGGAGAGTTCATCAAAATAGAGGCGGTCGCATACATCATAGTCGGTGGAAACGGTCTCCGGATTGTAGTTGATCATGATGGAGCGGTAACCCTCATCATTCACCGTTTTCAGCGCATTTACACTGCACCAGTCAAACTCCACGCTGGAACCGATACGATAAGCACCTGAGCCCAGTACTATTACAGAACGCTGATCGGCTATGAAATCAATGTCATGTTCGCTCCCGCTGTAGGTAAGATACAGATAGTTGGTCTGGGCAGGGTACTCAGCAGCCAGGGTATCAATCTGTTTCACGCTGGGCAGTATCTTACGTTTTTTCCTGTGATTACGTACAGCCAGCAAATTCTCCGAAACATCTCCTGCCATAACCAGCCGGGCCACCTGGAAATCGCTGAAACCTGCCTTTTTTGATTGCAGCAGCAGTTCATCATCCAGGCTGGCCAGGGAATTAACTTTTTCAAGCTCTTTCTTCAGGTCAAATATATTTTTGAGTTTCACCAGGAACCACCTGTCAATCTTTGTGAGCTCGTAAATTCTGTCGATGGTATAGCCTTCGTCAAAGGCCTTTTCTATGACCATGATCCGCATATCAGTAGGCTCCGAAAGTTCCCGGTCGATGTTTTCAATCTCCATCTCATGATTGCCCACAAAACCATGCATGCCCTGTCCGATCATCCGGATTCCCTTCTGGATGGACTCCTCAAAGGTGCGCCCGATGGCCATAACTTCACCCACCGATTTCATGCTGGAATCGATCAGTTTTGAGACTCCCTGGAACTTGTTCAGGTCCCAGCGTGGAATCTTACATACAATATAGTCCAGGGCTGGTTCGAAGAAGGCTGATGTGGTTTTAGTTATGGAGTTGCGCAGCTGGTGAAGTCCGAATCCCAATCCCAGTTTAGCCGCAACAAAAGCCAGTGGGTAGCCAGTGGCTTTACTGGCCAGGGCTGAAGAACGTGAGAGACGCGCATTGACCTCAATCACCCGGTAGTCCTCTGAATCAGGATCCAGGGCATACTGCACATTACACTCACCAACTATGCCAATGTGCCTGATAATGTCTATGGAGAGCTTTCGGAGCTTGTGATATTCACTGTTGGTAAGGGTTTGTGATGGTGCTACCACAATACTTTCGCCGGTATGGATTCCAAGTGGATCAAAATTCTCCATATTACATACGGTGATGCAATTGTCAAAACGGTCCCTGACCACCTCATACTCCACCTCTTTCCATCCTTTCAAAGACTCTTCCACCAGGATCTGAGGAGAGTAGGAGAAGGCTTTTTTTGCCAGTTTGTCCAGGTCACTCTTGTTGTAACAGAATCCACTTCCCTGTCCGCCCAGGGTATAGGCCGCACGGATGATAATGGGATAGCCAAGCTCCTCTGCTGCTTTATGGGCATCTTCTTCTGTGGTGACTGCCATACTTCGGGCGGTTTTCACATCGATTTGATCCAGTTTGCCAACAAAGAGCTCCCGGTCCTCGGTATCCATAATTGCCTGAACGGGAGTTCCCAGGACACGCACCTTATATTTTTCCAGGATCCCTTCTTTGTAAAGTGCAACCCCGCAGTTCAGGGCGGTCTGGCCCCCAAAAGCCAGTAAGATGCCATCTGGTTTCTCCTTCTGGATCACCTTCTCAACAAAGTATGGAGTGACCGGGAGAAAATATATCTTATCAGCCACATCCTCAGAAGTTTGTACCGTAGCAATATTGGGATTTATAAGCACGGTGTAAACATTTTCTTCCCGCAGTGCCTTCAGGGCCTGGGATCCTGAGTAATCGAATTCTCCTGCTTCTCCGATTTTTAATGCTCCTGATCCAAGGACGATCACTTTGTTGATAGATTCTTTCATTTGAATGGGCTAATAAACTGTTTTTGCGGGAAGTAAAAATATAAAAAAAAGCCGAGAGAATAGTACGTGTATGAATAAAATGTATAAATTTGCATTTAATATGTATAAATATACAATGTGCAGCAATGAAAAACAGGAACGAACGATTAATGGAGATCCGCAGGCTAATTGGAAGCAGGAATATTTCCAGCCAGGAAGAGTTAAACAAGCTTCTTGAGAAGCAGGGTTATTCCTTGACCCAGGCCACTCTCTCCAGGGACCTGAAGTACCTGAAGGTGGCAAAGATGCCCGACGACAGGGCCGGATACGTTTACATTTTGCCGGATAAGGAACAGGTCGTTGAAGATACCGAATTCACTGGTCAGGGGCTCTCCGGTCTTATTTCAATTGATTTTGCCCAGGGTATGGCAATCCTGAGAACCCTCCCCGGGCATGCAAGCAGTATTGCATATACACTGGATAACCTGGATGCTTATGAAATTGCGGGTACCATTGCCGGAGACGATACGATTCTGCTGATTCCGCGTGACGGGGTAAGTCGTTCCGACCTGGTAAAACTATTAAAAGTTAGAACGCCGGGCCTCTTACAAGAGATGGTTCATTAAGTAATAGATTTAATTAGAATTGTTATGGTTCAGAATATTGAGATTTGCATCGCATCTAAGGATCACCTGCAATATGTACCCGAAATAGAGGCGGCTATTTACCAGGCCTCTCTTCATAAGGGAACTGGAATTGCTGTAAGAAGCAAGGAATACCTGATTGGTAAAATTGAAGAGGGTAAGGCTGTTATTGCCCTTGGAAATGAAGGCATATGGGCAGGATTCTGCTACATAGAATCATGGGGGCACAATAAGTATGTTGCCAACAGCGGACTGATTGTCTCGGCAGCTTTCAGGGGAGCAGGTCTTGCCAGTGAAATCAAGAAACGTGCCCTGGAACTATCGGCGAGTCTTTTTCCCGGGGCCCGGATTTTCGGTCTGACCACCAGCCTGGCAGTAATGAAGATCAATAGCGGTCTGGGCTATAAACCGGTTACCTTCTCCGAGCTTACCGATGATGATGAGTTCTGGAAAGGATGTGAAACATGCCCCTACTATGATATACTGGTGAGAACCAAAAGGGACGACTGCCTCTGTACAGCCATGATCATGGATCCTGTAGAGAAGCATAAGGTGAACGGAGAGGCAATAGCCTCCGGAATTAAAGTGAAAATCAACCATACCTGAAACTCTATCATGGAGAATAAAAAAGTATTACTGGCATTTAGTGGCGGACTGGATACCACCTTCTGTGCAGTCTACCTGTCCAAGGAGCAAAATATGGAAGTGCATTCGGCCATAGTTAATACCGGTGGATTTCCTCAGGAGGAGCTGGATCAAATTGCTTTACATGCGGAGAAACTTGGGTGCAAGTCTCACCAGGTGCTGGATGTAACGGCCGATTATTATATGCGCTGTATCCGCTTTATGATTTTTGGAAACACCCTTAGAAACAGGAGCTATCCTCTTTCGGTAAGTTCTGAACGTACCTTTCAGGCCATTGCCCTGGTTGAGTTTGCACGGAAAAACGGATTCGGCTATATAGCACATGGCTCCACAGCGGCCGGGAACGATCAGGTGCGCTTCGACCTGGTGATCCAGGTTCTGGCTCCGGAGATTGAGATTATCACTCCCATCAGGGACTTGAAAATTTCCAGGGAGGATGAAATAGATTACCTGAGGAAGGCAGGAGTGGAAATGAACTGGAGCAATGTGGAATACTCCATCAACAAGGGTATCTGGGGGACCAGTGTAGGAGGGAAGGAGACCCTTAGTTCGACCGATGAATTGCCCTCGGAGGCCTATCCCACTCCCATGGAAGAATCCGGATCAGAAAAGCTTAGCATAGGATTTGACCAGGGCGAGCCGGTAAGCCTGAATGGAGTATTAATGGAGCCCCTGATGGTCATCAGAGATCTCGAAAAGCTGGCAGCCCCCTGGGGAGTCGGACGTGATGTACATGTAGGGGATACCATAATCGGGATCAAGGGCAGGGTTGGATTCGAGGCAGCAGCGTCCCGGATAATTATTGATGCACACCTGGCCCTGGAAAAACATGTACTTACCCGCTGGCAGCTGCATTGGAAGGAGCAGATCGGACAGTGGTACGGGATGTTTGTACATGAGGCTCAATACCTGGAACCGGTTATGCGTGACCTGGAGTCCTTTCTGGAGTCGTCCCAGAAAAATGTCACAGGTACCGTTCATCTAAGGCTCAGGCCATATAGCTTTTCGGTAACAGGGGTGGATAGTTCTTTCGATCTCATGAATGCTTCCTTTGCCTCCTACGGGGAAATGAACAAAGCATGGACAGCCGAGGAAGTCAATGGATTTACCCGGATTCTGGGAAATCAGCAAAGGATCTGGTATGCGGTAAATGGAACAGATAATCAGCTTAAGGAATAGAAATAGTATTAAGGAAAGACAGGATGGAAAACATTGGAATCATAGGTGCGGGAAATATTGGAATGGCCATTGCGAAGGGATTAATAAAGCAAAAAGTTATTAAGCCTTCTCAATTATATCTCTCCAGGAAACGAAACGGTTTGCTTGCGCAGCAGGAAAGGGAGGGCTTTACGGTCACAGATAACCATACTTTGGTGTCGAAGTGTGATATGATCATTCTGGCAGTACTGCCCGGACAGGCCAGGGATGTTATCCTGGATCTGAAAGAATTGTTTGCGGGAGGAAATAAGCTTCTGGTGAGTGTTGTTTCAGCAGTGAGCATTAAGGAATTACAGGAGTGGACTGCCGGCAAGGCAGGTGTGGTCCGGATCATGCCCAATACAGCGGTTGAGTATGCTGCCAGCATGACCTGTATTGCTGGTGAGGAGGAGCAGACAGTGAAGCTTGTCAAATCTCTCTTTGATCCCCTTGGTCAGACCATGGTGATCAAGGAGCAGCTGATGCCTGCAGCCACCATTCTGGCTGCCTGTGGAATTGCATTTTTCCTGCGATTTATCAGGGCAGTCTCCCAGGGTGGAATACAGATTGGGTTTCATGCCGAGGAGGCCGGAAAAATTGCTGCACAGACGGCCCTTGGTGCAGCTGAACTTTTAATGCAAACGGATAACCATCCTGAATTGGAGATAGACCGGGTAACCACACCCATGGGTTGCACCATTTCGGGGCTGAACGAGATGGAGCATTTCGGATTAAGCTCGGCCATGATTAAGGGCATTGTTAAATCTTATTCGGAAATCAGTGACCTGAAATGAACGGATTTTTACCATATATGGATCTCCTTTTGGAAATGCTCACCATTCCTGCATTAAGCCGGGAGGAGAAGATGCGATCCGACTTCCTCGAAAATTACATGAAGGGATTGGGATGGCAGGTGACCCGGATTCATCATAATCTGCTGGTGGGCAATCCGGACGCTTCCGGAGCCGGGCTTGTTCTGAATTCACATATGGATACAGTGCCCCCGGTGGATGCCTGGGAATCGGATCCCTTTTCTCCGCTGGTTAAGGGGGAGAAAATCATAGGCTTGGGAAGCAATGATGCCGGAGCATCGGTGGTCACTATGCTGGCGGCTTTTGCACAAATGAAGGAAAAGCTCAGTGAGCGAATAAACCTGATGCTGCTGATCAGCGCTGAGGAAGAGGTATCGGGGGAGAAAGGGATATCCTCTGTTCTTCCCATCTTTGAAGACCTTGAAGCCGTGATTGTTGGCGAGCCTACGGGCATGGCTCCTGCAGTGGCCGAACGGGGATTGATGGTTCTGGATGGAGAGCTCCGGGGAAAGGCTGGTCATGCTGCCCGGAACGAGGGAAGGAATGCTATCTATGGAGCCCTGAAGGATGTGGAAGCCATCCGGCAGCTGAAGTTTACGGAAGAGTCTGAATGGCTGCCCCCTCCTGGAGCTCAGGTGACCATGATTTCGGCTGGCACGCGCCACAACGTGGTACCCGATTTTTGCACTTATGTGGTGGATGTCAGAAGTAACGACCGCTATGGGAACGAACTTTTGCTTGAGATGATCGGGTCGGTCTGCCAGGCTTCACTGACCCCGCGATCTACCCGCCTGAGGTCATCCGGACTGGACATGGACCATTTCCTAATGAAGGCCATTTATGCTGCCGGACTGGAACCAATGGGGTCATCGACACTGTCGGATATGGCCCTGATTCCATTTCCTGCCATAAAAATGGGTCCCGGGAAATCGGCCAGGTCTCATACAGCAGGAGAGTATATACTTAAGAGCGAGTTGGAGCATGGAGTGGCAGCATACTGTCATTTTCTGGAGCATATTCAGATATAAGAAAAAAGCAGCATATGAAACTTTGGGATAAAGAGATATCGACCGAACAAAGCATTCTTGAATTTACCACTGGTAAAGACCCGGTATATGACCTGGAACTGGCCCCGTACGACGTACTTGGATCCATGGCCCATACAATTATGCTGGCCGAAACAGGATTGTTGGATAAGGCGGAAGCAGAAAAACTTTTACCTGCACTGGATCAACTTTATGGTGAGGCACTGGAAGGTAAACTAAGTCTGGAAGCAGGCGTGGAGGATATACATACTCAGGTGGAGATGGTGTTGACCAGGAAGCTCGGGGATATTGGAAAAAAAATTCATACAGGACGTTCAAGAAACGACCAGGTAATGGTCGATGTGAAGCTCTTTCTGAGGGATGAAATCAGGGAACTTGTTGAACTTACCCACGGACTGGCTGAGATGCTGCTGAAAAAGGCAGGAATTTACCGGGATGTGCTTTTACCCGGCTATACCCATATGCAGGTGGCCATGCCCTCATCGTTCGGACTCTGGTTCGGTGCTTATGCTGAGGCTCTGACCGATGATCTGACCTACCTGCTGGGAATCCATACGGTGGTAAACCAGAATCCCCTGGGATCTGCAGCAGGTTTTGGATCTTCCTTTCCTGTGGACCGCGAACTAACTACCCGTCTGCTGGATTTTCGGGAGATGCATATCAGCTCTGTCAATGCACAGATGAATCGTGGAAAAACGGAGTGGTATGTGGCCAGCGGGATTGGAGCTGTGGCCTCTACCATGGCCCGTCTGGCCATGGATGCAGTACTCTTTATGGGTCAAAATTTCCGCTTCATCTCTCTTCCTGAGGAGCTGACCACCGGGTCATCCATTATGCCTCATAAAAAGAATCCGGATGTACTGGAACTGCTCCGGGCCCGGTGTAACAGGCTGACCACCGTGACCTCGGAGGTTTCCGCTGTCACAGGTAACCTCATATCGGGATATCATCGCGACTTCCAGGAGCTAAAGGAGATCCTTCATCCTGCGCTGAAAGACTTGAAGACATGCCTGGAGATGATGTCCTATGTGGTGGAGCATATGGAAGTTAACAGGGATATATTGAACGACGATACCTATCTGTATATCTATTCGGTTGAGGAAGTAAATAAGAAAGTAAAGGGGGGAGTTCCCTTCAGAGATGCTTATCGTGAAGTGGCATCTGAAATTGACAGTGGTCGTTACAGGCCCGGCCGGGACCATGCCTATACCCACCTTGGAAGCATTGGTAATCCCGGATTGGAAGAGATCAAAGTGAAACTTGAAAGAACCTTTGGAGCTTTTCACTTTGTTAACAGTGAAGAACTGCTTAGTCGTTTACGGAACTATTTCAGAAAGTCATGACACACAGAAAATATTTAAAGAATAAAAAGAAAATAGTGGTTAAAGTGGGCAGCAACCTGCTGACCTACGATAATGGTAAAATGAACCTGCAAAGAATGGAAAAGCTGGTCAGGGTCCTCGCCGATCTGAGCAACAGAGGCAAAGAGGTCGTACTGGTTACTTCCGCTGCTGTTGCAATGGGTGTGGGAATGATTGGCCTTGACAAGAAACCCGAAAGCCTGGTTATGAAGCAGGCTATGGCTGCTGTTGGACAGGTGGGCCTGATCAGGATGTACCAGAAGTTTTTCGATGAATACAACAAGACCGTTGCACAGGTACTCCTGACCCGCGATGGCATTGAAAACAGCCTGCGCAGGAAGAATGCAAGGAACACCCTGAATCAGCTGATCAATATGGGGATTATCCCCGTGGTTAATGAAAATGATACAGTAATAACCGACGAAATAGAATTCGGTGATAACGATACTCTTTCCGCTTCGGTGGCCACCCTGATCCAGGCAGACCTGCTACTGATCCTTACAAATACAGACGGGGTTTTTACGGCTGATCCACACATTTATCATTCGGCCCGCAAGGTGCACAAGGTGTTGAAGGCCAGTAAGGATTTGAAGGATATTAATCTGGAAGGCTCGTCTAAAATGGGCTCAGGGGGCATGGCTTCTAAGATTGCTGCAGCAGAACACTGCCGTGAGCACAATGTGGATGTGGTTATCTCTGATGGTGCCGATCCAGCCTCCATCATGGATGTGCTTGCAGGGAAGGATCTGGGAACATTTTTTGTTTCGGATGCCACCCAGTTGGCCGGCTGATTGTTCAGAGGAAAAAAATAATGTATGAAAGAATTGATTGAAATAGGAAAAAAAGCAAGAAAGGCAGCTGAACAGCTGGCTCACCTGAATACAGAACATAAAAACAGGATATTGCTCATGGTGGCCGATCGCCTTGAGAACTCCCTTCCATCCATACTGGAAGCCAATGCGGACGATCTGAAACAGGGTGAGGAGATGGGATTGAAAGGTGCCATTGTGGAGCGCCTGACCCTTTCGGACCAAAGGATTAAAGAGATTGCAGCAGGCTTAAGGGAAATCGTGCAGCTGGAGGATCCCATCGGGGAGATCGAGGAGATGAAAAGAAGACCCAATGGTCTTATGATTGGGAAAAAGCGGGTGCCCCTGGGAGTGGTTGGAGTGATTTACGAATCAAGGCCCAATGTGACAGCAGATGTGGCCGGCCTGTGTATAAAAACCGGGAATGTGTGTGTGCTCAGGGGTGGAAAGGAAGCTTTCCGTTCCAACAATGCCATTGTTAAAATCTTCCATGAAGCCATCGTGGAATGCGGACTGGATCCCCATATGGTCCAGCTGGTACAGGACACCTCCCGGGAAAGTGCCATGGCCATGATGAAATTAAATGCTTACCTGGATATACTCATACCCCGGGGAGGAGCAGGTCTCATACAGGCAGTGGTGCAGAACAGCACTGTTCCGGTGATAGAAACCGGGGTGGGTAACTGCCATATCTACGTGGATGAAGCAGCCGACCTGGAGGTGGCTGTGGCCATTGTACATAATGCCAAGACCCATCGTCCCGGCGTATGCAATGCAGCTGAAAGTTTGCTGGTGCATAAGAAAGTGGCCGCAGAGATCCTGCCTGCCATTGGCGCTTCTCTCACCGGCAGCGGTGTGGAGATCCGGGGCGACAGGTGGACCTGTGAGCTGATACCTGAAGCCCTTCCTGCCTCGGAGGAGGATTGGTCGACCGAGTACCTCGACCTGGTGATCTCATCGAAAGTGGTGGACTCAGTGGAAGAGGCTGTGGATCATATCAACCAATATGGTTCCATGCATTCAGAAAGTATTGTAAGCGAGAATTACAGTCATGCTCAGTACTTCCTCGACCGGGTGGATGCAGCTGCGGTCTATGTGAATGCTTCCACCAGGTTTACCGATGGTTTTGAATTTGGTTATGGTGCAGAAATTGGCATCAGTACCCAGAAACTTCATGCTCGAGGGCCCATGGGACTTAAAGAACTGACTACCAATAAATATATCATTTATGGTTCTGGCCAGACCAGGTAGCGCCATCCGTGTTAGTTGATCTCTTTGTAAGCTTTTATTTTCTCAATAAAGGTATCAAACAGGTAAGCGGTATCCGTTGGACCACCAGAAGCTTCAGGGTGGAATTGGGTTGAAAAGAAGGGTTTGGATAAATGCCTCATGCCCTCGTTGGTATCATCATTCAGGTTTATAAAGAGGGGCTCCCAGTCTTTGGGCAGGGTCTTGTTGTCAATGGCAAAACCATGATTCTGGGAAGTGATATAAGCTTTATCTGTTCCCATCTCGAGTACAGGCTGGTTGTGACTTCGATGTCCGTATTTAAGCTTGTAGGTATCGGCACCGGCTGCCAGGGCCATTAGCTGGTTCCCCAGGCAGATCCCGAAAATGGGAATGTCTGACCCGAAGGCAGAGGCCAGGCTGTCAATGGTTTTGCTACATTGCTTGGGGTCGCCCGGCCCATTGGAGATAAAGAGTCCGTCGTACTCCTCCTGACTGATGTCGTGGTCCCAGGGCACCCTGATAACGGTTGTGTCCCTCTCCAGCAGGTAGCGGATGATGTTGTATTTCACCCCGCAGTCCAGGACCAGGATCCTGTATTTCCCCTTGCCATAAATCTTCTTTTCATCCACACTTACCTGTGCCACCAGGTTCTCAAGATTGGGATCGTAGCTTTCGGGTTTATTCTCTGCAAAGACCACCTTTCCAAGCATAGATCCTTTTTCCCGAAGCAACTTGGTGATCCGGCGGGTATCTACATCGCTTATTCCGGGTATCTTATGTTGTTTCAACCAGTCACCCAGGCTTCGTTCAGCATTCCAGTGTGAATATTCAGCAGAGTAGTCAGAAATCACCAGGGCTGAAATATGAAGCTGATCCGATTCAAAAAATTTGTACATATCATCTTCAGCATCTTCCCTGGGTACACCGTAGTTCCCAACGATGGGATAGGTCAGGACCAGCACCTGCCCCTTGTAGGAAGGATCGGTCAGGCTTTCAGGATATCCGGTCATGGCCGTATTGAAAACCACCTCTCCGGCAATGCTCCCTTCATAGCCAAAAGATTTTCCGTGAAATGTGGACCCATCTTCCAGGATCAGCTTAATTGCTTTGAGCTCCTCCATGTATAAAATATTGCTTATTCAATTTCTATCAGGTTGTTAATGATCTGCTCGGCCTGTTCAGGGGTAAGCCGTTTTGCCACTATAAGTTTATCCCGGTCAAGTACAAAGAGCTGGGGATAACTCTGCAGATTGTATAATGTTCTGAAATCATTGCTATATGGACTCCAGCAATTGACCCATCCCAGCAGGTGGTTTTCATTTACAAAGTCGACCCACTTCTCTTTTCCTTCTACGGAGTTGATCACATGAACGCTGAGGACCTGGACACCCTTATCCTTTAATCTGGTGTATGCTTCATAAAGGGCCGGTGTTGCTTTCTGACAATGACCACAATCAGCTTCCCAGAAATAGAGAATAGTGAAGGCAGCATCAATATCATACAGATTGAAATCATTTCCGATATGGGGATCCTTCTTAATGGCCGTATCCTGAGCCGCCATACCAAAGTGTTCATCCGGGACCTGTCGCAGAATCAGGTTTGGAGCATTCTTGCCAATCAGTGTGGGTTTATTGAGCTCCAGGTTCTCCTCCAGTTTAGCACGAAACTCCGGGCTGCTCCATGTGGCATCGGGGATATAATACTTCTCTGCAATATGAAAATAGACTCCGTCCATACCAATATACTTGCTTTCCGCAAAGTGATTAAACAGGGTAATAAGCATATATCGGTAGAGTTCCGGATCTTTTTTAGACCCGTCGAGCAGGAAATCTGCAGCTACCTTTAGTGAGTCGGGATGCTGTGGTACGACCCTGGTAAGGTAATTCATAATCTTTCCCTCATATAGAGGTGTATGCAGCAACCTGAGATTAAATGGATCAAAACGGTCAAAATAGTGTTCGCGGTAATAGAAGAAGCGGATAGAGTCGTCGTGTCTTCTCTCTCCGTTTAACATGCTTTCGGGAGGAATGGGTTCCCTGGTGGCGCCTATAAAATCCGAGACGAAGAGGGTGGAGTGGTCCTTTTCAATCTCGTCCATGTAGCTTTCCATTTCCCTGTTGACCTGCACCTGGCGCCCATTAATTTTTGCGCTATCTTCAGCATTAGTGGCACCATTGTAAAGGGCAGTAAGAGTCTCCAGCTCACTTCTTTTCGTCTGCAGGAAATTCTTGTATTCCTGGAATATCCTGTTGTCTTCCGATTCCCTGAAGGATATGCTATTTGCAAGATCTGAGGTGTCGGCGCTTATGGCCAGTTGCTGATCATCTCCCAGGAGCAGGTCAAAATAGTGACCGGGATCCACATAGATCAGATAAAGTCCGCCTGTATATGGTGTTTCCCCTTTAAAAACCCCCTGGCCTTTCTGATCGAGTACCATGGTATCCTTTGGGATCATCCTCGAAGTAAAATACTCTCCCAGGATGATTGTGTCCTTTGAAAGTCCCTTTAATTCAACTTCAATCTGGTATCCCTGTGCCAGTAGAATAGAGGAGGAGAAGAGGATCACGGAAAGAAAGGATATAAATCCTCTGGTGAATGTCATAAAACGCATCATTTTAAAAACGATCAAAGTTAATGATTCTATTTTAAAACATATTGTACAATCACCATGCCAGCCTTGGTCGAAAATCATTACCTTGTATGTTCTATGTATACACTTCTTGAAGCACAGAACCTGGTTGAGAAACATATTCAGACCCTTTCTATTCCGGATACTCCCAAGGAGCTATATGAGCCTGTCAGGTACATCCTCTCCCTGGGGGGTAAACGGATCAGGCCTGCACTTGTTATCCTTGCCTGCGATCTCTTTGACGGAGATGTGGCAGCTGCACTGATTCCGGCAGTAGCCATTGAGGTATTTCACAATTTTACCCTGCTGCATGATGATATCATGGACCGGTCCGAGCGACGACGGGGAAGTCCCACGGTACATATTAAGTACAGTGAGAATGTGGCCATTCTTTCAGGCGATGTTATGTCAATACTGGCCAGTCGTTTGATGAACCAGGCTCCCGGGAATGTTCTGAATGTGGTTCACGATGTGTTTACCAGAACAGCTATGCAGGTTTGTGAAGGGCAGCAGATGGACATGAACTTCGAGGAGCAGCTATCAGTTTCAGAGGAGGAATACCTGGAAATGATCGAGTTGAAGACGGCCGTATTAATTGCCGCCAGCCTTAAGATCGGAGCCATCCTGGGAGGAGCTTCGCAGAGAGATGCTGAGGACCTCTACGAATTTGGCAGAAACCTGGGCATCGCTTTTCAACTTCAGGATGACCTGCTCGACACCTATGGAGATCCGGGAGTGATGGGTAAGAATCAGGGTACGGATATTGTGGATAATAAGAAGACCTTCCTGGCGATCCAGGCCCTGGAAGCAGCTTACGCTTCTCAAAAAGAGGAACTCATCGCCTGGCTCGGAAAGAAAAGTTTTGACCCAAAGGAGAAAATCACAGCAGTCACAGGCATCTTTGATTCATTGAATGTCAAAGCGGTGACAGAGCTCAGAATTGAGGATTATTACCAGAAAGCTCTTACGAACCTGGAGAACCTGAACAGACCGGAAGAGCGAAAGGCAGAATTATATAATTTCGCCGCTTTTCTTAAGAGCCGAAAGCGCTGAGACCTAATTCCTGCATGAGCTCTTCCTGCTGGTAATTTTCCAGGAGTACTCTTAATTCCTCCATCTGGAACATGCTTTCATTCATTTCACGCTGAATAGAAGAACTGTGCCTGGGTTTCATGGCCCTGAAGTAGACAAGTTGTTCACTCAGGTTCTGGTAGTGTTCCAAAAGAATGGCATTGGCTTTTTCCACCTCGCCACAGAGGTAGTAAGCCTCAATGATCCCCTCATGGTGGATGCTTCCTCCCTCCCTTTTTGGGAGTGTGATCCCGCTAATATACTGGTCATACGGCAGCACCCTGGAGGGAGCCAGCTCCATACAGCGGTCCAGAACCTCTACAGCGCGCTCCCTGTCACCTTCCTCTAACAGAGCCATGGCCAGACGGATATAGAGGCTTCTGAAGCGGATCACCGACATCGTACGAATGGTATAGTAGTCCAGTTGAACATCCTCTGCATTCATTCTGCCCCACTCAAACTTGTTCATCAGCCGGTCATACAACATTTCAGTATCGATGTCTCCCATCACCAGGATACTCTCATAGGGAGTTTTGACCGGCACCAGACGGTAGGCCAGACCCTCTTCGCGGTAAAATTCTTCCAGGCCCAGGGATCCGTCAAATCCACCGGCTGTGTAGTAAATGGGTCTTTCCCACTTGTTGGAAGTGATGATGTCCAGTTGTCCAAGGTTGTTTTTCAGGATCTGGCCATTGGCTTGCAGCAAAACAGGAATCTGTCTTTCGATCCTGCCGGCATCCTCAGGGGCTACGGTGCCATTGGAAACCACCGTGGCCGAATCAACCCGGAGAATCAGCTTATCGGTTGGGATGAAGTTGACCTCTCTTCCACTTCGTAACCTTACCCTGGCTTCTGGATTTTCGCTCATCATAAACCTGAGCATGTAGTCTGTGGTGGCCCACTGTTTGTTCTCTCTCACATAGATGCTGTTCCCCGGAATGGCCTCATACTTATCCTGGGGTATGGTAAAGGGCAGGGGCTCCGAATCATAATTCTTCCATCGGGCCTGGTCGATATACCAGTCCATATTGAACAACATCATATTGACGATCCGGACATCTTCCCGGACGCCTTCCACATCCTGCACATACCAGAGCGGGAAAGTATCATTGTCTCCCACCGTAAACAGCACGGCATTTTCACTGCATGAATTCAAGTAGTTTCGGGCTATATCCCTGGCCGTGTAACGGCCCGAACGATCGTGGTCATCCCAATTCTGAACAGCCATCAGCAAGGGGACGGCAAGCAGGGAAATAAGAGTTGCCAGGATGGCTGAAAGATTAGCCTTAAGTTTAGCCTGAAGCACCTGGAAAATTCCCGCCACACCCATGCCAATCCATATGGCAAAGGCATAAAAGGATCCGGCGAAGGCGTAATCACGCTCCCTGGGTTGATAGGGGGTCTGGTTGAGGTAGATTACGATGGCCACTCCGGTCAGGATGAACAGGCACATAACTACCCAGAAATCTTTTTTATTCTTATCCAGCTGGAAGAACATGCCCACCAGTCCCAGCAAGAGTGGGAGGAAGAAGTAGGTATTTCTTGCCGGATGGTTTAACATCTGATCCGGCAGGTTCTTCTGGGGACCGACCCTGGCCGCATCCAGGAAGCCGATCCCACTGATCCAGTTTCCATTCAGTACGTTTCCATGTCCCTGGATATCATTTTGCCTTCCTGCAAAATTCCACATAAAGTAGCGCAGGTACATATGTCCGATCTGGTAGCGGACCAGGAATTCCATATTGTCAAGAAAGCCTGGATTTGCTGGATTCCTTATTGTCCCGAACTCCTGGTATGCCTGCCGGTGATTTGCATTGCGGCTGTACATACGTGGAAGCAGGACCTTGCTTCCTTTCATAAGCACCTCTGGCTTAAGATAGGCTATTTCATACCTGTTCTCCTCTTTATTCAGCTTGTAGACAGGTTTCTTAAACACCAGGTCCTCCACCTCTGCGTTGTACTGGTGGCCCAGAATAAGAGGCCGGTCACCGTACTGCTCCCTGTTAAGGTAGGAGAGCAGGGCAAAGACATTTTCCGGACGGTTCTCATTCATGGGAGGACCGGCCAGGGAGCGAATGACAATCAGGGCATAGGAGGAGTAACCGATTACAATCACGGTGATGACCAGCAACACAGTGTTCATCACTACATTTTTCTTCAGGTACTGGGTTCGGTAAATTCCGTAAATGAGGGCTCCAAGCAGAAGAAATACGTAGATGACTACTCCCACATTGTAGTGTAATCCAACCGTATTGGTAAAGAACTTCTCCACCACAGTAGCCACTTTGACGATACCGGGTATAATCCCGTACATAATTGAAAGGAGGATTAGCACCGATAGCCCCAGCGCTTTTATGACCCCCTGGCGAGTCACTTCCGGGGTTTTTTTATAGTAATAGACCAGTACTATGGCCGGTATGGCCAGCAGGTTAAGGAGGTGGACACCTATGGATAGTCCAATGAGATAAGCGATGAGTATCAGCCACCGGTTGGCGCCTGGCTTATCAGCCACATTCTCCCATTTAAGAATAGCCCAGAATACCAGGGCAGTAAATAGAGATGAGGTCGCGTAGACTTCCCCTTCAACAGCTGAAAACCAGAAGGTATCTGAAAAGGTGTAAGCCATAGCTCCTACAAAAGATCCGCCAAGCACAACGATCATATGGGCCATGGAAGCTTTGCCGGAAGCATCAGGGAATATTTTCTTCAGCAGGTGGGATATGGTCCAGAAGAGAAAGAGAATGGTAAAGGCACTGGCAAAAGCTGAAACGGCGTTGATCATCATAGCCACCTTTTCCGTATTGGAGGTAAAGATTGAAAAGACTCTTCCAAGGATCATAAATAAAGGTGCTCCCGGCGGATGACCCACCTGGAGTTTATAGGAACTGGCAATAAACTCGCCGCAATCCCACAGGCTTACGGTGGGTTCTAGAGTGAGCAGGTAGACAATCAGGGCAATAGTGAAGCTGATCCAGCCCAGGAGGAGGTTTGTTTTTTTAAATTCCATTTGGTGCTTTCGGTCCTATATTAGTTTGGCTGGCACGAATTTAACGCTTTTTTCAGCACTGCTGCTAAAAAACAAAGTTTTTGAAAATGTTGACAGGTATCAAATGGAAATATATATTTGTGATTCACTAAATCCAAAGTACATGACTTTAAAAGGAATGAACAACCTGGATCAAACCCTCTACACGGACTATCCCGAATTCGAATTTGAGTATGCAAATATCAAGGAGCCCAATACCCTGCCCCCTGATAAACAGACCCTCCTTATCGGACTTGACAAGAGAAAGATGGATGGCGCACCCATTACTTATATTACTGGCTTTGTGGGCCGTCGTATCGATCTGATAAAGGTCGAGGAGGAGCTAAAGGGAGTCTGTCATACTTGCAGCTCATCAAAAATGTATGATATTGTATTAATGGGTGATGTCCGTAAACGTGCCTACATCTATCTTCGAAACAGCGGATATAAAGTAAAATTTGCAGAGAACTAACCTTCCAATATATCAGATGCACGGCAAAGGCAGAATGGTATTCATTCTGCTTTTGTTCATTTCGGCCGGTTTGAACGCTCAGTTCTATGAATACGGACAGGACGCCGGGACTCTGAAGTGGTATAAGTTCAAGTCACCTAACTATACCGTCATCTACCCGGGAGGAGTCGATAGCATGGCGCAGGCATTTGCCAGGAGACTGGAGCATTATTACCCCTATCTGGGACAAAACCTTGATCACAGGCACAGCCATATGCCGGTGATTATTCATAACGAATCAAGTTTCTCCAACGGGGTTTTCGCCTGGGCCCCCAAACGTCTGGAAATCTTTACCAATCCCGATCCCAATGGCTATTACCAGGACTGGCTCACACAACTGGCCCTGCATGAAGGGAGGCATGCTGTTCAGATCGACAAATTAAACCAGGGTTTTACAAGAGGGCTTTCTTTTATAGGCGGGCAGCAGGCTGTAGGGGCCATCGCAATCTTTTTGCCCTACTGGTACCTGGAGGGGGATGCGGTCGATGCTGAAACCCGTCTTTCTGCTACGGGAAGGGGAAGGCAACCCTCCTTTGAGATGGGGATCAAAGCCCAGATGCTGGAGGCAAACGAACTCTGGTCCTTTTCCAAGGCAACAATGGGTTCCTACAAAAACTACATACCTAATCATTATCAGCTTGGCTACCTGATGGTCAGGTATGGAAGACGCACCTACGGGGATAATTTCTGGATCGACTTTCAGCAGTATGCTGCCCGGAAACCCTTTTTGCTAAATCCCACCTGGTTCAGCATGAAGAAATATGGGATCCCCTCTAAAACAAAGTTTTACCAGGAGGCATTGAACAGCTTCAGGGATCACTGGACGGCCACAGCTGAAGAGCGGGAATTAACCCCGGTGGACAGCTGGAATTTCAGTAGTAAGAAGCACTATACCTCTTACACCTTTCCCCATGCAGTTACCCCATCTGACATGCTGGTACTTAAAACCGGGATAGACCAGATTCCGGAGTTTGTGATGCTTGACCGCGATGGAACTGAGAAAGGTCTTTTTCGCCCCGGATTTCTGAATTCAGGACGGGTTTCTTACGCTGGAGGCTTTATAGTCTGGGACGAATTTGTGCCCGATACCCGCTGGAGTAACAGGAACTATTCCATTATCCGGACCTATAACCTGTCCACCGGAATAGTGAGTAAGCTGGGAAAACGGACACGGTATTTTTCTCCTGCAATTTCTGGCAATGGAAAACAGATAGTTGCTGTTGAGCAGACCGAAATGCAGAAGTTTAATCTTGTCATCCTGAATATGGACGGCAGTCTGAAACAAAAGATAGCTTCTCCCGGGAACCACTTTCTGCAACATCCCGCCTGGATGGATCAGGATACTGCTCTGGTAGTACTTGTTTCGGTTGAATCCGGTAAATCACTTTACAGTTATTCTCTTTCCAGTGGCCAGTGGCGCAGGCTGTTTGATGCCGGAGTGGACGACATTTCCTATCCCACCGTCAAGGGGGAGCAAATCTTTTTTAGCGCTACCTTCTCGGGTATTGATAATATTTACGGCTACCATATGGGAAATGAACAGGCCTATCAGCTTACCTCATCCCGTTTTGGGGCTTTCTATCCTCAGATCTCCGCCGATGGGTCAACACTGCTATACTCCAATTACAGTTCAGATGGGTATCAGGCCGCAAGCCTGGATCTGGAGCAAGGAACTTGGGAAGCCCTGGAGATGGTTCTCGATCACACAGAACAAGTAGATTATCAACAGACTCCCGAGGAGGAACGAATTGATAAGCTGCCACTTGTGGAAGACTCCCTCGAGTTTGATATCAAGCGCTACCGCAAGGCATGGCATCTTTTTAATTTTCACTCCTGGCTGCCCTTCTACTTTGATTATCTGAACCCTGAATTCTACCTGGATCCTGAAGATATTCCAATAAGCCTGGGTGTTTCATTGATATCTCAGAACCTGCTGAGCACGGCTGTCAGTCAACTGGCCTATGAGTATAAAGACGGCTACCATATGTTTCATTCCGGGATAAAGTTAAACGGGAGGTACCCGGTCTTCAATCTATATTTTGATTATGGTGGGGAGCCCAATGTCCTGCGCTATGGAGAGGGCGACACCCTTGTCAATCTGCCACAGGATATAGGTTTTACGGCTCAAAGCTATATTCCCTTGAGAATTAACACAGGAAAATTTCTGAGCCTGATCCAGCCAGGCATTGATTACTTTTACCGGAGGGATATACAGTACGATGAAAATGAGGGGCGCTATGATCAGGGGGCCCACTATTTGTACTACAACCTCTACGCCACCTCTTACCTGAGAAAAGGTGTAAAGGATATACTGCCCCGTATTGGGTTCTCGGTAAACGGGGGCTATTACCAATCCCTCTTTGATAACCAGGTCTTTGGCTCGGTGGCCAAGGCGGGGATCACCACATATATTCCCGGATTCCTGAAGCATCAGACCATCAGGTTATCGGCCATCTATCAAAAGCAGTTCCCGCTGGATATGTCTCGTCCGGCCTTTATTAACCTGATCTCTATGCCCAGGGGATTGCAGGGGATTTATGGAGAGATACTCACCAAGTACAGCGCCGACTATGTTTTCCCAATCCTGTATCCGGATCTGGAGATTGGGTCAATTCTTTATGTGAAACGGATCAGGGGCTCATTGTGGATCGATCACATGGTGGGAACAAATGTTATTATTCACGATCCCGAGCCCCACTATGAAGACAGGAATTATACCACCTATGGAGCTGACATGGTATTTGACATGAATATTTTCAGGATTTCCTTCCCGCTTTCATTAGGGGGAAGAATTATCTATGAGCCCGAGAGCGGGTGGATCGGTTTTGAGGGAATCTATTCTATCGATATCAATTAATTCCATTTAGTCAAACAGTTCTGAACAGCAGGATCGCTGTAGCAAAGAGCAGTAATTTTTTCAAGGGTAGAAGCGTTATAATGCATATAAACATAGAAATATCCCTCAGGTAATAGAGATCTTGTTCTAAGATCTTAATTTTGCAGCACATGGATGAATTATTTCATTATGGTTGGAAAGGAGTTCGCCGGTTTTTCAAAGATAACCGTGTGGCCCTGCTCTATACACTTATTATTCACCTGGTGGTTCTGATTATTTTGATTTTTGTGAAGGTAGAGGGCTTAAAGAAAGACCGTGAACTGGGAATCGAGCTGGAATTTGAGGAAAAGACCATTGAAGATCTGCTTGCCGAAGAGGAAGTGGATCTCCCGGCCGAATGGATCGAAGAGCTGATGAGGCAACGCGAACTTTCCAGCAACAGGGCGGTTAATCTGAATGCCGAGGACCAGCTCAGCAAGGATATATCCACGAGTGATTATGTAAAGGACCTTCTTGAACAGATAGAGCTGGCCAGGGATCAGGAGGATCGTGAAAAACTTGAAGAGCTGCAGGCCATCCTTGCAACAGCTGATTATGTTCCGCCTTCTTCGGATGCGGAGGAGGAAAGCAATGATTACGCAGGTCCCACCACCATTACCTTTGAATTTCTGCAAAATCCCGTCAACAGGGGAAAAGTGATGCTTACCATACCCGTATACCGTTGCCAGGGCTCGGGTATTGTAAAAGTAGAGGTAGCAGTTGCCCCTGATGGCAGTGTAAGAGAAGCAAGGGTGCTGGAACCCATCGTAGGTTCCGACAAGGTATGTTTTGCCAATGCAGCTCTTTCAGCAGCCCGTTCGTCCCGGTTCAGAATAGAGCTTAGCGGTCCCGAGAGGCATATGGCCCTCATCACCTATACCTTTATTGCCCAGTAATCAAAAATCATGGTCTGTTCCAGAGCACTTTGGTGGCGGAAGCCAAAGAATCCAGATCCTGCTCAAGCATGCATTTGAAATGGCCCCTTGGACACTTTTGATATCCGATTTTTGAGCAGGGACGGCAGGAGAGACCATGAACCTCAAACTGAACAGAGGAGGGATCAGACCTGTAAGGATACATTCCGAAGCCGGGCACCGTATTGCCCCATACAGAGATGATCTTCTTCTGAAAGGCCGCACCGATATGCATCAATCCTGTATCGTGTGTTATGAGCACTCTGGCCTGCCTGACAAGTGAAGCAGATTGATGGATACTGTACTGTCCACAGGCATTTAGTATCTCCCTTCCCGGAAGGGATGAGACAATGAATTCTCCACGCTCCTTATCCTCCGGTCCGCCCAGAATCAAGACAGGGTAATCCAGGTTCTGACACAGCTTTACCAGGGAATCAGGGCTTAGCTTTTTTGTTTCGTGCTGTGCCCCGATGGAGAGTCCCACATATCCTGAGTGAAAAGCTTCGGGCAGGGACTGGATCGGGACCTCGCTTTTTTCAGGAATGAAGTAATCCAGTCCCTGATCATCCTGCCTGTCAATAAATGCCTTAATGGTATCAAGATTGCGGTCCACCATATGCCGATGGGGCAGGCGGTCAATTTTGAAGGTGACATAGAGCCACTTTAGCCAGTTGAGCTTATTCACCGAAAATGCGATTCTTCTCAGGCCGTGTTTAATACGGGCTGTGCGAAGGTTGTGATGAAGGTCAATGACATAATCGATACCCTCTTTCCGGAGATGACTTATAGAGGTTTTTATATCCCCGTCATACACATGAACATGGTCAATAAATGGATTTGACTCAAGCAAGGGGGCATAGACTGCCTTTGTGAGGTAATGAATTTCAGCATCTTCCACCTGCTGCTTCAGATGACGAACTACGGGAGTGGTCAGGACAATATCTCCGATAGAGCTAAACCGGACAATAAGGAATTTAACCATCTAGATCAGGTCCTTGAAAAAAAGCATCAGGGCAATCCAATACTCGTTGTTGTATTCATAATCCGACGATAAGGACCGGGTACCGCGATCGCCTGCTCCCTCTTTGGGTTCAAAAAGGGTGACATACGCTTTGTCAATTCCTGAGGCCAGTTCAGAAACATAAGGAAACTCTGCCTTGCTGGAGCTGATAAAAACAGGCTTCTTCAGATTGCCAATGGCGTCCTGAATTTTGATTTCAGGTATAAAGTATTCACCCGGACTCAGCGCAACTACCGCCCTCACACTGCTGTCTGTAAGGGCGACTTTCAGACTGAGAGAGCCGTTGGCACCGCTTCCAAATAAGACCACTGCCAGTTTAGATTTTTCCCTGGCATAAGTGATAGCCGCCTCCATATCCAGTTCAATGTCCCCGGGACCTGCTTCAAGATCCGCTTCCCGAAGCTGCCTGACAGTTTCATTGGAGACATAGTCGTATTTTCCTCCGTTTCTGAGATCCACGGCCAGACAATTGTAATTCAGTTTACAGAGCATGGGAGCAATGGCACTGAATTCACCTCTGCTGGAGCCCTGTTCGTGAAAGAGAAGTATGTAGGGATTGTCGGCTTCGACAATATACTCGTCGGCAGTGATACGGAGACCATCTGCAGCATTGAAATGCACTGTCTTTATGCGGACTGCATTGAAAGAGCTAAATACAAATGATACAAATACGATAGCTGCAAAAAATACAAGCTGTTTAGAAAAGCGCCTCAGGTCTCTATGTCTTTGCTGTTTCTGCAAGAACTATTATTTTATTATTTTTTGCTTCAATAACGCCACCATCTACCTCAAAAAACCTGATACCACCCTTTATATCAACAATTTTAATCCTGCCGTTTTCAAGGGTTGATATTATGGGAGCATGATTCCTGAGGATTTCAAATGAGCCCTTGGAACCAGGGACCTGTACCAGGTCCACCTCTCCCGAATAAAGTTTTTTGTCCGGTGCAATAATCTCCAGCAACATAGCTTTTTATGCTTTGGTTTCGGCAAGTATTTTCTTACCCTTCTCAATGGCCTCTTCTATGCTTCCAACCAGGTTAAAGGCAGCTTCTGGATATTCATCCACCTCACCATCCATGATCATATTGAAACCTTTGATGGAGTCTTCGATTTCCACAAACACACCGGGAATTCCGGTGAACTGCTCGGCCACATGGAAGGGTTGTGACAGGAAGCGCGAAACGCGCCTGGCCCTGTGAACAACCAGCTTATCCTCTTCGGAGAGCTCATCCATACCCAGGATGGCAATGATGTCCTGGAGTTCGTTGTAACGCTGTAGTAATTCTTTAATCCGTTGTGCAGTATTATAATGTTCTTCACCAACGATTTCTGCCTTCAGAATCCTGGAAGTTGAATCCAGCGGATCAACGGCAGGATAGATACCGAGGGAGGCAATTTTCCTGCTAAGTACGGTCTGTGCATCCAGGTGGGCAAAGGTGGTGGCAGGCGCCGGGTCGGTCAGGTCATCGGCAGGCACATAAATGGCCTGAATGGAGGTTATGGATCCCCTCTTTGTGGAAGTAATCCGTTCCTGCATAAAACCCATTTCTGTGGCCAGTGTTGGCTGGTATCCCACAGCTGATGGCATACGCCCCAGCAGAGCCGATACTTCGGAACCTGCCTGGGTGAAACGGAAAATATTATCCACCAGGAAGAGTATATCCTTACCGCCACTTTCCTCATCACCATCACGGAAGGATTCCGCTACGGTAAGTCCGGACAGGGCAACAGTTGCACGGGCTCCGGGAGGTTCGTTCATCTGGCCAAATACCAGGGTTGCCTGTGACTTGTCAAGTTCTTCCTTGTCGATAAGGTCCAGGTCCCAGGAGCCTTCCTCCATAGTCTTTTCAAATTCTTTCCCATATTTGATTACACCCGATTCGATCATTTCCCTCAGCAGGTCATTTCCTTCACGGGTCCGTTCCCCCACTCCTGCAAAAACTGAGGTGCCTTCATATTTCTTAACAATGTTATTGATCAATTCCATGATAATTACCGTCTTGCCCACACCGGCACCACCAAAGAGTCCGATTTTCCCACCTTTCGAATAGGGTTCCAGCAGGTCAATCACTTTAATCCCAGTGAACAAAACCTCTGTTTCGGTTGACAGGTCTTCATATTTGGGCGGATGGTTGTGAACCTGGTATCCCTGGCTGGAATCCACTTTACCAATACCATCAATAGCTTCCCCTACGACGTTCAACAAGCGTCCTTTCACATTCTCCCCTCTGGGCATCTTTATGGACTCGCCGGTTGCCACGACCTCCATTCCACGCTGAAGCCCATCAGTAGAGTCCATCGCGATGGTTCTGACGGTATGTTCGCCAATGTGTTGCTGAACCTCAATAACTAATTTCTGGTTATTGTCACGTTCAATTTCAAGTGCTTCGTAAATGCTGGGGAGCTTATCACCCGTCTCTTCAAAACTTACATCAACCACAGGACCAATTACCTGTATGATTTTACCAATCATATTTGCCATGCGTAGAAAGCTGTTTTATGCGAAAATATAACTATAGAAGCACAAATTTAGCACTTTTTTTTACCTGAACTACTGAATTTTGCTTATAAAGTTCAAAGCCTTTTTTTGGCCTGTAATTAATGTGATTATTTGAAACCGAAAGCCTACATTTTTCGTAGAATCAGATTCTAAACGCGAATTAAGTGAGAATTTCCCGACTAATCCGAATTTCTTTGTTGCTTTTGGCGCTGTCCCTGATGATCAGTCTGGATGGCTTCGGCCAGGTTAACAGAATTGGCGCGGGACTTGCCTTCTCCTCCGGGACTGATTTTAATTATGGGGAGACCGGGAATCCGGGATTTATGGTAAAGACCTGGATTGTAATGAACAAGGCCAGTACACTTCATATAGTGCCTTCGGTGACAGCGTATAACAGGTACAAGGTTGAAACAGGGTATTCGGTCTTAACCAACCTGATGTTCCAGGGAGATCTGGATGTACAATACACTATATTCCATGAGGGTAACGTTAAAGCAGTAGCCCTGGTCGGAGGAGATGTATGCTATCTGACTTCGGATTTTGAACCGATTATCGTTACGGGAAATGAAACGATTACAGATACAGCGGATTTTGCGATAGGAGGAAATGTGGGAATGGCACTGGAACTGAGAATGGGACCGAAATGGGATTTTTATGTCAGTGGGAAATACGTATTTTCTCAATACTCTCAGTTTATTATTTCGGTGCAGGGAGTGTATTATTTTAAAAGCAGGAGGAGGTCTTACCGGAGATGATTTTTTATATCTTTAGTCACTATATATTGAGTATTAACCTGTTTCAGAATCGATAATTATTATGGCAAGCTTAAGCTTTTTACTTGGGATGATACCCGGAACCGAGAAGGTAGAAACAGCAGATGATCAACTAAGAGCAAATTATAAGGCATTTAAGGACTACGAGATTTCTGATGAACTGAAGCACTACCTTGATCTTGAGAAGGAAGTGAAATCCAGTGATTTTTCCCTGAGGAAGAAAAAGATACTTAAGGAAAAGTACAAGGCCTCTGAAGCTTTCAGGAAAGAGGTTCGATATAAGCAGCTGATGAAGCGTTCCAAAGGAGATGAGAAAACAGAAGAACTGGAAAAACTTGATGAGTATATCCATTCGGAAGAATTTATCAGGCAGAAGCAATACCTGACCATGAAGCCTGCCGAGCGCTACGAGACCACTGTTGAATATCAAAAAGAAACAGAATATAAAACACTTAAGAAATCGGAGAAGGTTGACTGGTATTACAAAACAAAAAAGAAGTATCCCTTCAAAGAGATTGAAAGATGGGACCTGACCTTTGATGAGAAGTTCAATAAAAGTTCACTGGATAAGACCAAATGGATGACTCAGAGCTACTGGGGAGAGAGGAGTATGGATGAGCCTTATGCCATGGAAGACGATAAGAGCTTTCCTAGCAATGGGGAGAACATTGAGTTCTACGACAATAAGGCAAGGATCGTAACCAAGGCAGGTAAAGCTGAAGGATTGGTCTGGAGGTCAGAGCAGGGCTTTGTTCGTGAGGTTTTTGATTTTACTTCCGGGATGCTCAATACAGCCAGGAGTTTCAAGCAAAAATACGGCGTCTTCCATGCAAAAATCAAAATGGCAGGAGGTTCGGTGGCTCAGGCTTTCTGGATGGTGTCAGAGACTATGCTACCGCATATCGATGTGGCACGTTTTGAAAACGGTAAACTTTATTCGAACTACTTCTGGGGTGGGGGTTCATCCACCCATAAGTCCATTTCTAAAACCGGCGGTACCAAATACGCAGATGAGTATTTCATCTATACCCTGGAATGGACGCCCAACAAACTGACCTGGAAGATCAATGGAAAAGTTTTTAAAACCCAGACCTCCGGGGTTCCCCAGGAAGAGATGTATATTAACTTTTCGTCCAATTTGAAGAACGATGCCAGCGAGAGCGGACTTCCCTCTGCCATGGAGATCGATTGGGTAAGAGTGTATAAGCTGAAGGAAAAGGAATAGCGTCAAGCCGAAATCATAAAAGAGACCCTGTTCACGATTGTGGGCGGGGTTTTTTGTATTTTGCTGCTACTAAAATTTGAATCACCTAATATGATATCATGAAAAGCTTCCTTTTTAGTTTAAGTTTGTTTCTGCTTTTTTCTGCTGCATCCGGTCAGGACAGAATTACGGGTAAAGCCTTTGCCACACGCTCTGAAGTGATTGCCACTCATGGAATGGCCTGTACCAGTCAACCCCTTGCCACACAGGTGGCTCTTGATATATTAAAAGCCGGAGGGAATGCCATTGATGCAGCTATAGCTGCAAATGCTCTGCTGGGATTGGTGGAGCCCACGGGAAACGGTGTGGGCGGGGATTTGTTTGCCATTGTATGGGATGCTGAGACGAAGCAATTATATGGATTGAATGCCAGTGGCAGATCGCCCCGGTCCCTGACCCTGGAATATTTCAGGGAGAAGGGATATGAGAAAATTCCTGCCTACGGACCCTTATCGGTTTCTGTGCCGGGTTGCGTGGATGGCTGGTTTGAATTGCATGAACGCTTCGGAAAGCTGAATATGGATCAGATTTTGAAACCGGCCATATCCTATGCCAGGGAAGGATTTCCTGTGAGCGAACTGATAGCCTATTATTGGGCCGGGAATGCCAGATCCCTGAGCAGGTACCCCAACGTCAGCGAGGTATATATGCCGGGCGGGATGGCTCCGGCTAAAGGAGAGATCTTTAGAAATCCCTACCTGGCCTCTACCCTTGAACTTATTGCAGAAGGTGGACGCGATGCATTTTACAAGGGAGAGATTGCCAGGGCCATTGATGTCTTTATGAAGGAGCAGGGAGGATTTCTTTCATATGAAGACCTGGCCGGCCATAGTTCTGAATGGGTAAAACCGGTCAGCTCCAACTACCGTGGTTACGATGTATGGGAACTGCCTCCCAACGGACAGGGGATTGCCGCCCTTCAGATATTAAATATTCTGGAGCAATTCGATATTGCCGCAATGGGATTTGGAAGCAGTGAATATATCCATCATTTTGTGGAGGCCAAAAAGCTGGCTTTTGAGGACAGGGCAATGTACTACGCCGATCCGGCATTCAACGAGCTGCCGGTGGATGAATTGATCTCTAAGGAATATGCTGTAAAAAGAGCCGGAATGATTAATCCTGACCGGGCATCCCGAAACCTGGATGCCGGGGAGATGGAACATGGCAATACCATTTATTTGACGGTAGCTGATGTGAAGGGCAATATGGTTTCACTTATTCAAAGCAACTTTCGTGGACTGGGATCAGGTATGTGTCCCCCGGGACTTGGTTTCATCCTCCAGGACCGTGGAGAGTTGTTTACCCTTACGGAGGGACATTACAATGTTTACGAACCGGGGAAACGCCCTTTTCACACCATAATTCCGGCCTTTATAACAAAGGATGGCCTGCCTTTTATGAGTTTTGGAGTAATGGGCGGATCCATGCAGCCCCAGGGGCATGCCCAGATTGTAGTGAATATGATCGATTTCGGCATGAACCTGCAGGAAGCCGGTGATGCTCCCCGAATCCGTCATGACGGATCTTCACAACCCACCGGATCAAAGATGAGCGATGGGGGGGAGGTAAACCTGGAGTCGGGCATCCCCTATGAGAGTATAAGGGAATTGATGGACCTGGGTCACCATATTCAGAATTCCCATGGTGGGTTTGGGGGATACCAGGCTATCATGTGGGATGCAAAGCATGGAGTGTATTATGGAGCTTCAGAATCGCGGAAGGATGGACAGGCAGCGGGGTATTAGCTCCGTGCCGGCTTTTAGAAAGGCCAGAAACGGGGAATCACAAGCATGGAGATTATAAAGGCCATGATATTGAGAGGCAGGCCGATCTTCCAGTAGTCACTGAATCTGTAATTACCTATACTCTGGACTATCAGGTTAGTCTGGTAGCCAATGGGGGTCGAGAAGCTGGCAGAAGCAGCAATACAGATGGTAATAAAGAAAGGCCTGGGATCTACTCCCAGCTGGGTGGCGGCAGCTAAGGCAATGGGGAAAGTAATGGCCGCCGCAGCATTGTTGGTAATGATTTCGGTAAAGATATTGGTGATAATGAAGATGGCAGCCAGAACACCCAGGGGGCCGAATCCCTTGGAAAGATTGATGGTGCTTCGGGCAATAAAATCAGCTGCCCCTGAATTCTGAAGGGCCCGGCTTATCCCTATGGCACATGCTATGGTGATCAGCACATCCCAGTTAATGGGTTTGGTATATCTTTTGGCCGAAAATATTTTCATAAGAGCCATCAGCACTACCGTGACAGCTGCAAAAAAGAACATGTCATACTTATTTTTAGCAGGACCGGGAATAAACTGGCCCGCCGTGGCTCCGGCTATCATCAGAAAAACCAGGATCATGGAAATCCACCTTCTGAAACGATCTTTACTATCGTCCATCTCACCAATTTCGGAGGCCATGTAGAAGGCCCTTGATTCACCCCAGTACCTGGTAAAATCTTCAGTGGTCAGAAGCATCAGATTGTCCCCTGCCTTTAGTTCATGGTTTTTGAGATCGGTGGTAATACGTTCACCATTGCGATGCACGGCCATTACTACTGCATTGTAGTGTCCGAAGAAATCGAACTCTCCCAGGGTGCGCTGAATTCCGGGAAAGCGAGGAGCGATAACCACCTCCACCTGTCGCAGGGAATTTTTCAGAAAATCGGGAGCCACATGCTCCAGGGCTTTCATCTTCACTTCAGTGGCCTGGGTCAGATAACCAACATTTGCTGAGCTTCCAGCAACAATCAACTGGTCATCAGCCATCAGGAGAAAGGGGGAATTGGAGATACGAATGTGTTTCCCATCCCTGATTATCGTTCGGACCGTAAATTCATTTAGACCGGGCAGGCGACGTTTCTCTATCTCTTTTCCGATCAGACTTGAATTTTTTGGCAGATACAGATCAAAAATATACTCCCGCGTATCATTGGGGAAACTGAACCTGGGTATTTTCTCTCCCGGCAATAGCCGATTGGAGAAAATATTCATATAGATAAAACCGAAAAAGAGAATGAAGAGGCCCACTTTAGCCAGTTCAAACATGCCAATGCCGTTCATTCCCCTGTCAAGCATCATACCATGAACCAGCAGGTTGGTTGATGTACCGATTAGCGTACAGGTGCCACCGAAGATGGTGGCATAGGAGAGGGGAATAAGAAATTTCTGTGATGGCAGGCTCAGTTTATCGGCCCATTTCTTCAGCATGGGTGCAAATATGATTACCACCGGGGTGTTGTTCAGGAATGCTGAGATGGCCGCTACCGGAATCATGATCTGCATCAGCAGGCGGTGAATGGGTTTCCTTTTTTTAGGAAGGATGACCCTGCCGATCCGGTTGAGGACACCAGCTTCCTTTACCCCTTCACTGACCAGAAAAAGCAAAGCTACAGTTATCATTCCCTTGTTGGAGAAGCCCGAGAGTGCCTCTTCGGCTGTAAGAATATCAGTAATCAGAAAAACGACCAGTGCGGAGAAGAGTATTAAGCCGGGACGCATCACTTCCCTGATCAATGCGACAATCATCACAAGTATTACTCCAAGCGCTATATAGGCTGAGATTGTCATTTTAAATCACTCAGGTCCGACCAATCGGGCAAGGATCGTATTGCAGGTAAGCGGCCGTAAAACAGATCGTCCAATTTAATGGCCAAATACCGGAAAAGCAAATTATTTTTATTACCCCATCTAATAAAGCGATGAAACATGTCATCGGGATGACTATAGGGACAGGCACTAATACATCTTCCGCAATCGGTTCCTGAAATGGTCCAGAAGTGATAGCATCTCTCCGAATCAATCTGCCAACGCTCCTTACCATCAATGATTTCGCGCGGACCGTCAGGGATAGCTGCGGAAGGACAAACCCGGGCACATTTTTTACACTGGTGACAGAAATGAAGCGTGGTTCTGTCGGGAAGCACATCCCCAGTGGAAACGGGCATGTTGGTACTTACCACAGAGATTCTTACCCGCGGTCCCAGGTGGGGAGTCATCAGGAGCCCCATCCTCCCAATAGTACCGAGTCCGGCATCAACTGCTACCAGGGGACAAATCACCTCGTAGTTTCCATCTATATGAGCTGTTGCCTCATAGCCCAGCTCCCTGATCCATGCTGCCAGTTTCAGGGCGAGAACACCAGATTGCAGGTACTGTTCAGACGATTCCATTACAGAGGTCCCCTGCGGTGCCGATTGCATCATCCGGTGATCCATCTCCACAGTGATGGCAATGGCATGTTCATGCTTAAGATGTATGGGTGTACCTTTACGGGGCCCTCTCCCTTTGTGGCTGTACTGATGATACTCCAGCAGTTTGGTAAACCCCACGCTGTGAGCTCCTGTTCTTTTCAACCATCTAGAGATAAAGTGCTTTGTTTTTTCAGGATTTACCTCAGCAGGCTTTTTGGATAAGGGCTCCGGTGGTGGGGACAGGGCAGGATCCTGGCCATGGATTAATCCCCCCAGGAAATCGATCACTTCAAAATTTGCCTTTGCAGCAGCAAAGGTGCCCGCGTGGAAATAGCGGGCATTTTTGTTCAAAAGTCCGGCAGCATCCCTCGACCTGTCATCCACAGCACGGAATTCCGGATGAACCTGGTAATAGGAATTATATGCTTCAGTACCGGGTACCAGCAATCTTCTTGACAGGACCACATCGGCTTCATGAACTCTATTATCCGGGCGGGGCAAAATAAAGCCCCGGGCTCCTTTAAACGGCAGGAATAGGATCAGTCCTGTAATTCCAAGAATGCAGAGAATAATGAGTAATAGATTCATCGGGTGTAGTCTCTATGCTGCAATAGTAAAAAAAAATAGTTAATTTGAGCCTACTCCACTGAAAGAGGATCTATGAAAAGCACCAGGTACTTGCTGATTCTTGTGCTTATTACAGCATCAGCACCTGTCCTGCTTGCACAGCAGGGATTTACCAATGAAACCAGGGCCCTTCTGATTCTGGACATCTCCAGATATGTGCGTTTTGATCCTGAGGCCCATGATTCCGGGGAATTTTTTATAACACTCCTGGATAATGATTCAAATCTTTATTTTGATCTTGATAAGCTGGCAAAGACCAGAAAACAGATCCAGGGTAAAACTATCCGGATACGGGTATGTACCGACATAGAAAAACTTGAGCCCGGACAGGTGGTTTTTTTAAACCGGGTCGACGAATTCCGGATTGAAGAGCTTATTGAAGAAATTTCCGGGTCCAATACCCTGTTAATCTCCGAGGGTTATCCCTTCCGGACCTCCATGATCAATTTTGTGGTAATCGAAGGAGGACCCAGGTTCGAGGTGAACGAGGAATTAATGGTTCAGGAAGGGCTCTATGTGAATGAGTTATTCCTGGCCCAGGCCATAAAAACCAGGGAAGACTGGGAGTCTCTTTATGAGGTGACGGAAGATGAATTGCAAATGGAGAAAAGCATTACAGAACAGCAATATCAGCTGATCGAGCAGCAAGAGGACCAGATACATGTTCAGGAAATATTAATCGGGGAGAACAGAAGAACCCTTGAATCGCTCAGGAAAGAAATTGAGATCAGAGAAGCGGATATAGAGCAGAAGACCAGGGTGCTTGAAATCCAGAAGGAGAAAATAGAAAGCCAGAGCCTTACCATCGAGGCCCAGCTAGAAGAGGTAAATCGACAGGGGGAGATATTACAAAATCAGGAGCAAAGTATCAGGTCAAAAGAAGAGGCCATTACCCTGAAAGAAGAAGCGATCAGGAAACAGGATGAGAAAATTGTTTTGCAGGCAGCAGCCATTCAGACTCAAAGAATAATTATCCTGGCAGCGACCCTGGCCCTGGTGCTTGTATTTGGACTGGTCTATTTTATCTGGAGGAATTACCGGAATAAGAAAAAGGCCAATATCCTCCTGCAGGCCCAGAGGGACCAGATCGCCTATCAAAAGAAGCATATAACCGATAGTATCGAATATGCCAAAATGATACAGACCGCCATTCTACCTTCCATGGAACTCTTTTCTCACAAACTGGAACATTTTGTAGTTTTTAAGCCAAGAGATATAGTCAGCGGAGATTTTTACTGGGCTGAAAAGATTGATGGGAATTACCTGATTGTTACAGCCGATTGTACAGGTCATGGTGTCCCGGGCGCATTTATGAGTATGTTGGGAATCAGCCTGTTAAATGAAATTATCATATCAAAGGGGATTATAAGACCAGATCAGGTCCTTAATAAACTTCGGGACAAAATTATTGAAGCTCTGAAGCAGGAAACCGGCAGCACTATCAGGGATGGAATGGATATGACCGTCTGTTTATTTGACAGAGTAAACAATCTCCTGCTGTTCAGCGGTGCCAACAATCCACTCTACCTGGTATCTGATGGCCGGCTTACACAGATAAAAGGGGATAAAATGCCTGTTGCCATACACGATATATTTGAGCCCTTCAGCCTGCATACCCTTGAATTGAAAAAGGGAGACACTTTCTACACCTTCTCGGATGGATTTGCGGACCAGTTTGGAGGTCCGCTGCGAAAGAAGTTCCTTGCTAAGAATTTTAGAAAACTTCTGCTAAGCATACAGGATCTCCCTATGAGGGAGCAGGGAAATCGCCTGGATGAAGTATTTACCAGCTACCGTAAGGAGGTAGAACAGATTGATGATGTAGTGGTAATTGGTGTGAAGGCTTAATAGCAGTTCCAGTAGGTGGTGACCTCGTTGATGGTAACTGGTGATGCATCCTCCTTATCCTTTAAATCGTCTCCGCAGAAAGGCAGTGGTGTCCCATAAGTTTTGTTGCCGTCAGCATCCTCTGTGACCAGTTCGCAGGTCCCACACTCTTCTACGAGATCGCATGCCGGGATGATAGTCATGGCCATCACAATCACTGCTGAAATCAATATATTTCTCTTTTTCATATGGCGTAAATGATTATTCTGCAAAAATACAACATGATGCAGGGATATTCAAGCATATATACGAAGCATTTAGTCAAAAGGTTCGTGTGAATTCATGCTTATTGTTAATTTCGGTATAAGATTCAATATTTACCAAACAAGTGGCTAAACGAAAAGTCAGAGTCCTCAGAATTGGCGGCTGGATAATAATCGGGATTGTCTCACTGGTAATACTCACAACCCTGGTGTTTTACCTGGGACGTGACTATTTCATGAAGCGTGCTGTGATCTATTTGAATGAACAGCAGGCTGGGGAAGTGCAGATGGGACAGATGAACCTGATTCCATTCATTAATTTCCCTGATATTACGCTAAACCTGCGGGATGTAAAATTCTTCGAAAGACAAGCGGACGGGGATACTTCCGGTATGGAGCCCATCCTTTCCCTGGAAGAAATAGGAGTTACCCTGGATCTGGTAAAACTTATCAGAGGAGGCATCATGGTTTCAGAGGCCAGCTTGAAAGAAGGATTTGTGCATGTGGAGATCTACCCCGATTCCATAACCAACCTTGAACATGCTCTGGGAATCAGGTTTGGTGAAGAAACAGAAAAAGATACGAGCACAGTATCAGCCACCCTTGCAATTGACCTGGACAAGATAGAATTGATCAATGTACGATTTCGTATGGATAACCATCTTAATGACGAATACCTGGATATGGAGGTCAACCAGCTGGAAAGCAGTTTTTCTTACCTGGCCGGGCAGATCAGGGCGGCAATTGAAGTTGATATTTATATAAATATGCTTAAGTATCAAACTATCAATGATCAAATTGATAAGTATGTTGATCTTAAGGGAAGCATAATTCTTGATCCCGAGAGTCAGCTGCTGGAGCTTGAGCCAAGCACTTTAAGTGTTTCGGGACTTTCATTTGAAACCTGGGGTAAACTTGATTTAAGATCCACTCCCCGGGTCGACCTTGCTTTTACAGCCGCCAATGAAGGACTGGAACTTTTGAACTACCTCTTCCTGGGAATTTTGGATCTGAACGAAATTGAACAGATTGGGGGAGGGAGCATAAGCTTAAGTGGTACCGTTCAGGGGAATATGGGTGATGAACAACTACCTGTTGTCCGGCTGAACGGCGAAGCAGAGAACCTGGGATTCAGAATTAAACCCGTGAAAAGGGATGTGACTGGAATTTCCTTTCGACTCTTTGCCACAAATGGAAGTAATAGCGATTTAAGTAAGGCTTATCTGGAAGTGCAGGACTTTAGAGCAAAGTTTCCGGAAGGAAGTATATATACCAATATAAGTGCAAGTAATGTTAAATCACCTGAATTAAATATTGAACTTGATTGTTCTGTAAATCTGGATGGTCTGGAGGAGATGCTCAAAAAGGAAAGCATCAGTAATTTATCCGGATCAGTCTTTGTCAATGGAGAACTGAGCGGAAACGTAGACCGTGAATCAGGTAATTTTCTGAATGAGGGAGGCTCTTTGAAAGCCATCTTTAGGGATGTTGGTTTTGTGATGAACCACGACAGTATTAACCGGGATAACCTTAACAATATTAATGGAGAGTTGGTACTGCATGATACAATAATCGAGGCTGAGAAATTATCCCTGGTTCTAAATGGGAACAGATTCGATGTAGGAATTACTTCAGAAAATCTTTTACTCTATTTTCTGGGTTATGACAGGGATCTCACTGCCGGAATTTCCCTTGCTTCAGCCCGCTTCAGCCCGGCTACTCTCCTTCGGGATAGCTCCGTAGCAGAAAGGTTAGGGGAGGAGATACAGGACTTTTATTTTCGCGTGGATGCGAAGATCGAAAAGGATGAACTCGATGATTTTTTAGATTACGATTCTATTCCTGATATGGAAATTACCCTGGACAGTTTTGAAGTTTCCATGCCTTTGCTAGCTGATATTTCAGGGGTGGAGGCCTCCCTGTCTTTTAGTCCGGATACAGTTTCGCTGCATCACCTGGCCGGAACTTTGGGGGAAAGCTCATTTGATTTTTCCGGGACTCTTTCCAATTATGGGGCTCTTACCCGGGGTGATTCGGGGGAGTATATCTCTCTTGATTTTAATATTTCTTCGGACCTGTTGCGGGCCGGCGATCTTCTGACCATTGATAATGAGTTTCTTCTTCCAGAAAATTACAGTACGGAGCACCTTGAAGACTTCAGGATGAGCGGCAGTTTGGAAGCACCTGCCTCCGGCCTGGTTCATGACAGTATATCAATGGATTTTGCAGTGGTCGTTGAAGATCTGGGCTGGAAGTTCAGATATTATCCAGAGGCCTTTAAGGATTTCCTGATTGAGGTGAAGAGAGAAGGAGATTTGTTGCTAATAGACCAATTTCAAGGCAGCATTGGAGAGAATAATCTGAGTTTATCCGCTTCCATCGGGAATTTTACCGATTCACTGGTGGAGAATATGTATGGAAGTCTTGAATTGTATTCCGATCTGCTGGATTTCAACCAGCTACTTAATTATCAGCAAACCAAGAACGCAGAAGAGACCACGAGAAAGGATAGCTCCGAGCTCAGGGAGCCTCCCAAACTGTATGAAGTGGATTATCCCCAGGTCGACTTCACGATTAATATCGGCGAAGTGCGTTATGCCAAACATACCATATATGGGATGAATGGCAAATTAAGAACAAGCCGGGATAAAATATTTTATCTTGATCAGCTTAATATCTCTCCGGAAGGCAGGGGAACTCTTAAGTTTAACGGGCAGTTGAATATATCGAATCCGGAACAATACATCCTCAGCGCCGATCTGAATCTGAAAGGTATCGATATCGGGGACCTGAACCTGGAGCTTCAATCCGGGGACACCGTGTATACGCTGAAAGAAAATTTTAATGGAGTGGTGGATGCCAGAGGACTGGCGGAAATTTTTATTACTCCTGAGCTCAATGTTGATATGCCTGCTTCCACTGCACAATTTAAGGTGACGGTTAAGGATGGGGCATTAATAAATTTTACACCTTTACAGGCTGCCGGAAAATTTCTGGATAACAAGGATCTGAATAATGTGAGGTTTGATGTATTAAGGAATAATTTTACCCTGATGGACTCCCGGATTAGCATCCCGGGGATGATTGTGGAATCAACTGTAGGTCAAATGATTATCTTGGGAGAGCAAGGACTGGATGGAAGCTACCTTTACCTGGTACGAGTCCCTACGAAACTTGCCAGGGAAGCAGCAAGAAGCGCCATGTCTGAAGGCACGAAAGACGATGGGGAAGATCAGGTGAGCCAGATGAAAAGGGGTAATTTCCTTGGGATTACTCTGTGGAGTAATGGGATTGAGACGGATGTTAAACTGGGAGACAGGCGGGATAAGTTTAGGGAATGAGGGAGATTCGTTTTGCATTGGGATATATGCCACACCGCTTGTGGGGGAGCATATTACAGGCACAGGTACTTGAAAAGGAAGCCGGGAAGGAATTCTATACTCCGGGAGAGTATATACAGAATGACAGTAGCACAGAAGCCTATCAACGCCTGAGCCCTATGCAGCGGGAAGTCCTCCGCCTCATGGATGAGTACAGCGACAGGAATCTTCATCGCATTTTCTCCAGGCAAAAAACTGTCAAGCAGTTTCAGGATCAGGTAGACAGTCCCACCATTAGCAATCATATCAGGCCCTATATTGAAAAACACCTTTTTGCTATCCTTGAAATTGCCAGGGACAACAGGATTCCTGTTTTCGTCAAGGAGAAAAGCAGCAGAAATGTTTTTCCCGAAGACTTTCTTACTCTGGAAAGGATAAGCGCAGATCCGGTTTTCAGCTTCAGGTACCGGGAAGAACTTTCCTATGCCCTCTTCCTTATCCATGGGGAGCATCAGCTGATTCTCAAGGATAGTCCGCTCGAAATTGTATGCAACGATCCATGTGTCATCATCCTTGGGAACACCCTCTATTTTATAAATGACATAGATGGAAAGAAGTTGATGCCTTTTCTAAGCAAAGACCGCATTGAGATACCTTCCCAGTTCGAGAACAAATACTTTGCAAGCTTTGTGCGAAACTCCCTTCGGGATTATCATACCCTGACCGATGGATTTGAGGTGCTTGCCATTAGCCCTTCCCGGAAAGCGGAGCTGATCCTGGAAGTTGGTCTTTCCGATAAACCAGTCTGGATACTCCAGCTTCATTACAATGATCACAGCATTGCCCGTGAAAGTCCCGTAAAGCATTTTGTGAACTACCTGGGTAAAGATAAAGGCTTTGCCTTTGAGAAGTTTGAACGGGACGAAACCTGGGAACAAGAAGTGGTGGATATGCTCAATGAGGTGGGACTTCGATCCCGGGACGAGCATGCATTCTACTTAAACAATAAGATTAATAAAGATGCTGAAACTGACATATATTCAGCTATTAACTTTTTAAATGAATATGGTTCTTATTTACAGGATTCAGGCATTGGGATAAGGCAAAGGCTGAACAGGGAATATTACCTGGACACGATTGTGCTGGGTATTGAATCGCAAGAAAAGGATGACTGGTTTGATATTTATGGGGTGGTCAGGCTGGGCGACCTGGAGATCCCATTTCTTGCTCTTAGATCTCACATCCTTTCGGGAAACAGGGAATATCTCCTGCCGGATAAAAGGATTTTCATATTGCCAGAAGCCTGGTTTGCCCGTTATCGTTCCATGTTTGAATTCGGGAAAACCTCCGGTGAGCAGATCCGGATCCATAAACAGCATTTTTCCCTGGTGGATGATTCGGTACGGGGATTTCATTCGGAAACCCTGGATAGGCTGGAGGCACTTTACAGTGTTGAATCCCTTCCGGAGACTGAACTTCCTGGTGGTTTGAATGTTTCCCTGAGGTCCTACCAGGAGGAAGGCTTCAAGTGGTTATGTTTTTTGCAGAAGAATGGATTTGGAGCTTGCCTTGCAGATGATATGGGTCTGGGGAAAACCATACAGGCCATCGCTGTCCTTTTGCGTTCCAGGGAAAAGGGAAGAGAATCAGCGGCAGGCTCTGGTGAGCCGGCAGAGGCCACTGAAGGTGGACAATTTTCACTTTTCGGAAGCAGGAAGGAGAAGCTCACATCGCTGATAGTTGTTCCCGCCTCCCTGCTTCATAACTGGTTCAGGGAGTGCCAGCGCTTCGCCCCGGAATTAAAAGTGCTGAACCATGTGGGCCCTCAGCGAAACCGTGAGCTTACTAGTTTTTCCTATTACGATTTGGTTCTGTCCACTTACCATACGGTACGCCAGGACAGCATGAAACTAAGCACCTTTCATTTTCACTATATAGTTCTGGATGAGAGCCAGATGATCAAAAATGCCTCGTCCAAGCTTTATAATGCCATTGTATCCTTGCAGTCAGACCACAAGGTAGTTCTTACAGGAACCCCCATTGAAAATTCATTGAGCGATTTATGGTCCCAGATGAATTTTGTTAATCCCGGCTTACTGGGGACACTCAGCTTTTTCAAACGAAGTTTTGTACAGCCCATTGAAAAAAAGGGTGATGAAGAAAGGGAGGAAAAACTCAAGGAGCTGATCAGTCCATTTATACTCAGGCGCACAAAAGCTGAAGTAGCCCCGGAACTGCCACCACTTTTTGAACAGGTTCGTTATGTGAATATGTCCGAATCGCAACTCAGGTTGTATGAGGAAGAAAAAAGTCAGGTACGCAATGCAATCCTGGAAAATTTCGAGGAGGTGGGAATGGAAAGATCTTCCATTATGGTGCTACAGGCCCTGACACGTCTTCGTCAAATTGCAAACCACCCCGATTTGCTTGAGGATTTTAGTGGCGAGGAATCCGGGAAGTTTACAGAGGTATACAGGGATATCGAAAGTGTAATATCGGAGGGACATAAAGTACTTGTCTTCTCTTCATTTGTAAAACACCTGGATCTTTTCAGGACACGCCTGGAGGAAGACGGAATCGCCTATGCCTACCTTACAGGTTCCAGGAATGCCCGTCAGCGCGAGGAGGCCGTTAAAGAATTTCAGTCCAGAGATTCCTGTTCCATTTTTTTAATTTCGCTTAAGGCCGGAGGAGTGGGGCTAAACCTGACAGCTGCCGATTATGTATTCATACTGGATCCCTGGTGGAATCCTGCTGCAGAGATGCAGGCCCTGAACCGGGCCCACAGGATAGGCCAGGAGAACAGGGTTTTTGTATACCGCTTTATTTCAAATGATTCCATTGAGGAAAAGATACAGCGTTTACAGGAGCGTAAACGTGAACTGGCGGAGACTTTTGTTACTTCAAATAACCCTTTGAAAGCTTTATCGGAAAAGGAACTTCTGGAACTTTTCTCCTAAGGGGGGAGGAGTTTCAGAACCTCCAGACCACAGTTGCCATGGCACCCCCTGTAAGTGGAGATATACCCAACGACAGGTGAGAAGGTCCGTTTTGATCCATCTCCCGTGCAGACCCGGCCCTTGAGAATGCATAGCTTGTCATAGCAATAATACTTGCTGAACCAAGGATCCCACTGGCGATGGTAAGCGGAAGGGTGGCTCCCCAGTCGGTGGTAAAACCATACAGGGCCATAGAGGTGGGAACGATGGAAAGGGCGTAAAGGGTCCAGCCAAGCTTTGCTCTCGGATGTGAAATCTCCCTGGAAATTTCCACAGAACGGCCTCCGGCATAGATCAGTGGAGGAGCAGCGAGGATCATGGCTGATGCCGGAATCCCGGCATATCCCGCGTTCCACTCATTTATCAGTGCAGATACAAACATCAGGACAATTACGGAAGGAGCAGTGACATATCCAATGGTCACAGCTTCGTCGGCCCAGCCCGTAGAAATTGGACCCATTGATATACTGTCCGTCCGGACGAGGCTGTCCGTTCCCAGCTGCTGAGCATACAGATCACTGAGAGCGATTAAAATGAGAATCGTAATGAATATGAATTTCTCTTTTGCCATAAATATTTTTTAAAGTTACTTATAAAATTTATTGTTCAGGTCTTACCTTTATTCCATGCGTGAGTGTTTGATACGGGAACTGGAATTCAGGACCAGCCGGTCGTCCGGACCGGGCGGCCAGCATGTAAATAAAACAGAGTCCAGGGTTGAGCTAATATGGGCCCCGCAGGAATCGGCCTGCCTGAATGAAGTACAGAAAAAAATGGTGATAGGTCGCCTGAAGAACCGAATTAGCAATGAGGGGATCCTGCTTTTGGTCTCAGAAGAGTACAGATCTCAGCACCGGAACAGGTCAGAGGTGACTGAGCGTTTTCTCGATCTTATAAGTGCAAGCCTGGTGCCGGTGAAGAAACGTAAAGCCACCAGGCCTACCAGGTCAAGTGTGGAGAAACGGATTCAAAGCAAGAAGATCCGCGGGGAGATTAAAAGATCACGCAGGAAGGGGCCGGAAGAATAAATGCCCGGTCAAAAAATCAATGAGATTTATCAGCTTTCAGCAGAGTCTCCAAAGATGTGTTATTCAGAATCTTAACTATACTGGTGCGGGTTTCCTCCCAGACTTCATGCATGGCACAGGTATGGTTGAAGGGGCATTTTTCAAATCCCATAATGCATGTTCCAAGCACATCAAGGCCTTCTACCGAGTCAATAATTTCGGCCAGAATAATCTGATCCGGGGGTTTCTGTAACTGGAAACCTCCCTTACGTCCCTGGGTGCTATAGATGAATCCACTTTTTGAAAGACTGGTTAGCAATTGCCGCAGGTAGGGCCAGGGTATCTTCAGGATTTCATTCAACTTTTTGGCTGAATACTGTTCACCTTCATACCTGGCCATGTAGCTGAGTACCGAGATGGCGTAAGATGTGGTTTTGCTAAAGTTCATGCCTTGCAATTATAGCATGAAATTAATAATTCCGACCAATCTTGATGTTTTTCATGTTTATCTTTGTCCGATCGAATATTGATTTATGCCGCAATTATCTCCAAAAGTATCCATTGTGTTGCCATTCTATAATGCAGCCGGGACGCTGAGCAGAGCTCTTCGAAGTATTTCAGGGCAGGACTTTCGCGATTTGGAGTGCCTTATGGTGGATAATAACTCCAGCGATGGGAGCAGGGAAATTGCAGCTGAATGGGAAAGGGCCGATTCAAGATTCAGGCTTGTGGAAGAGAAGAAACAGGGAGTTATGTTTGCATCCAACAGGGGATGTGAATTTGCCCGCGGAGTATATATTGCCAGGATGGACGCCGATGATGTGGCCCATGCAGGCCGGATCAGATTACAGGCTGAATTCCTTGACAGGCATCCCGATTTCGGAGCAGTGGCCGGATTGGTGAATCATGTGGGAGACCCTGAAACCACTGGCGGATTCAGGCGCTTTGTGGAGTGGAGTAATTCCCTGCTTAGCTACCGGGATATATATAACAGGCGCTTTATTGAGGCTCCCATAGTAAATCCCACTGCCATGTGGCGGCGAGAGACCATGGAGCAAAACGGATTATACCTTTCGGGTGATTTCCCGGAGGATTATGAGATGTGGCTGAGATGGCTGGACCAGGGCGTGAAAATTGCAAAAGTACCAGAGGTGGTGCTGGACTGGCACGATTCGGCCGGGCGACTGACCCGTACAGATCCCATTTACAGTGAAAGGGCCTTTTATGAGATTAAGAGCCACTACCTGGCCAGGTTTTTAACGGAAAGCAATCCCTTTCACCCCCATGTGGCTATCTGGGGGGCCAGCAGAATATCAAGGCGCAGGGCAAAAATCCTGGAACAGCAGGGAGTCCGGATCGATACCTATATTGATACCAAGCATAGCCGGCAGCTCGACAGAGAATTGATATATTATAAAGATCTGCCGGAGGCGGGGTCCATGTTTATACTCACCTATATTCGACAAATGGATAACAGGGAGAAGATTCAGACCTTCCTGGAGTCTCGCGGCTATGAGGAGGGAAAAAACTACCTGCTGGTTTCCTGAAAGTCGCTACATCTGAGTCTCCCGGGCGCTTCTCCACTTCCCAAAATTGAGAGTGCGTATCAGCCTTTATCGGATATTGCAGGAGATCTTTTTACCAGTGGAGCTAACAGTGTTTTCGTGTTTAATCTGAATTTCTGCATCTCTCTATTAAGCTTAGCAATAGATATTTTGCTACATTTAAGTTCTTCGAAACAACTTTCAACTTTATAAAACCAATACTATGCAACGCAGATCTTTTCTTAAAAGCAGTGCAGTAGCCACCGGAGCCTTTGTGACAGGTGGGATGGCACATGCCTCAGCAGCTTCAACAACATCACCGGCTGCAGAAAAACATCAATTTAAATTGAAATATGCTCCTCATTTCGGAATGTTTAAACATTCAGCCGGGCAAAATCTTATTGACCAGCTCCAGTTTATGGCAGATGCGGGATTTACAGCCATGGAAGATAATGGCATGAAAGGGAGAGAGGTTCACATACAGGAAAAGATTGCAGGCAAGATGGCGAATCTGGGCATGGAGATGGGGGTTTTTGTGGCCCATACCATTTACTGGAAGGAACCCAGCCTGACCAGTGGTGAACAGGATATGCTGGACCAGTTCCTGAAAGAAATCAAGGAATCTGTTGAAGTGGCCAAACGTGTTAATGCCCGTTGGATGACCGTGGTTCCCGGTTTTGTGGATTTACGAAAGGACATGGGTTACCAGACAGCCAATGTGGTGAATGCACTACGACGTGCGTGTGAGATTCTGGAACCCCATAAGCTTACCATGGTACTGGAGCCCCTGAACTTCAGGGATCATCCTGGACTCTTTTTAAATAAGATTGCACAGGGATTTTCCATTTGCAAGGCTGTAAACAGTCCCTCCTGTAAAATCTTGGATGACCTGTATCACCAGCAGATCCATGAGGGGAACCTGATACCCAATATCGACCTGGCGTGGGACGAGATAGGCTACTTCCAGATGGGCGATAATCCAGGGAGGAAAGAGCCTACAACAGGGGAAATCAATTATCAGAATGTATTCAAGCATATCCATGATAAAGGATATACCGGAATTTTGGGAATGGAACACGGCAACTCCATGCCGGGTAAGGAAGGCGAGCTGGCGGTCATAGAAGCCTATGCCAAGGTGGATTCCTTTTAGGTTCAAAGAGATCCCAGAATAAAGAATCCGGGTTGCCATATGCTATGCAACCCGGATTTCTTTTAGTGGATAGATTATTATAATTCTGCTGCTGTACCGGCAATGGGGATGGTTTTATCCATGTCCACCGGACCCCACTTGAGTTCTCCTTCTGGTCCAAGTTTCCATTCTGCTCCCATCATTTCTTCCCAGGTCACTTTCTTGCCTGTGTAGGCAGACTGTCGTCCCATGATCGCAGTCAGGTTTGACTTGGCCGTTTCTTCGGCTTCCACAATCTGGTTCCCTGTGCGAATGGCTGCAACAAGATCAATGTGTTCCTGTACATATGGATTATTCTCCAGAGCTTCTCCTTCAGCATCAACCGGGGACTCGTATTCGTAAAGAAGATTGGCATCTGTACCATAGATCTGGAACCTGTTATCTCCGGCAATCATCAGACCTTTAGCACCTCTTATGTGCTCGCTTACGCTGTTGGCGCAATCATTAATCTGACGGCACTGGCTGCCCATATGAATCTGCTTGTCATAGACAAAATCCACGGCGAAATTGTCGTAACAATCACCTGTGAGCCTTCTGAGCCTTGAGCCCATACCTACCGCTTCAACGGGTGTCTTACCCATAAACCAGTTACTTACGTCGATGTTATGAATGTGTTGTTCTACAATATGATCTCCTGAGAGCCAGGTCCAGTTCACCCAGTCACGGATCATATATTCCATTTCGTTCATCCCCGACTGTGGTTTTACATGCCATAGTTTACCCATGTTCCAGTAAACATTTGTGGCAGTAATGTCACCAATCATACCTGCCTCTATTCTTGCAAGCAGATTCTGGTAGGACCACTGGTGGCGCCTCTGTGTTCCTGTAACTACACACAGACCGGCGGCTTCAGCTTGCTTGGATGCAGCCATAATGGCCCTTGCACCAAGCGGATCAACAGCCACAGGTTTCTCCATAAACACATGTTTCCTTGCTTCCACGCAGGCCTGGAAATGCTCGGGTCGGAAGTAGGGGGGTGTGGCCAGGATGACGATATCCACATCTGATTCAATGACCCTCTTGTAAGCATCAAATCCTGTGAAACAATTTGAATCGTCCAATTCAACATTTCTCTGTTCTTTCAGATCTGCACGAAACTTGTCAAGCCTGTCCTGGAAAACATCTCCGGCAGCAACGATATTGAGATTTGGACCTGCATCCAGGTGATCAAAGGCCGCACCTGTCCCACGTCCGCCACAACCAATAACACCTGCTTTAAGGGGTTCTCCATCAGGAGCGGTAGCAAGGAATGATGGTTCCACGACATCACTGGCAGAGCCCTCCTCAGATGAACAGGATCTGATTAGCTGGCTTGCACCAATGGCACCAATGGCACCAATGGCTGCAGTGTTCTCTAAAAATCTTCTTCTACTGGTTTTGTTGCTTGGTTTCATCTTGATAGGTCTTTTGGTAAAAAGTTAGGTAAGTTATGCATTATTCATTAACTGTAGCTTCATTATATTCACAGACTACCCTGAAGCCCACATAGAAACAGTCTGAATACCACCAGATGCTTTTGGGAATTTGAGGATCCGTTTTAAACCAGGCATCTGTTTGTGTGTAATCCCTTGCAGCACTGCGTACCCGGTCAGCTCCATCCCTGTATGAACCTCCCCGGATTACAAATTCTTCACCTTCAGCCGGCCCGGCAGGATTGGATATAACTCCCTCCGGATAGTTTGCATAGGTGTCCGGTGAATACCAGTCGGCACAGAACTCTGCCACATTCCCGAGCATGTTAACCAAGCCAAAAGGATTTGCGAGGATCTCATCCGGCTTTGCTGATTTGACCTTACTGTTTTCAACATAGTTGACATAGCTGTTGATCCCGCTGGTGTCAACACCAAAGATTTTATTTCGGATCCCTTTCTTCACATAACGCCTGGGATCACCCTCGAAGAAATAAGGAGTAGAGGACCCTCCGCGTGCTGCAAACTCCCATTCAGCTTCGGTAGGCAACCTGTAGGTTTTCCCCGTAATTTTTGTTAACCACCGACAATAGACCTCTGCGGCCTGCGGGGTCATGGACATGGCAGGCATTTTTCCTTTTCCCCAACCCTGGTCAGGTGCCCCGTATGGAGGAGTGGGCCCCGATATGGCATCCACATCTGCTTTATCAGTATATTGGTAGGTATCAGTAGTCTTACCCTGTGCCCCTGTTTGCTTGAAGAAAGCCAGGTATTCGTCCCAGCTTACCTCGATCTTTGCCATGAAGAAGGGGTCGACTTTTACCTCCCTTACCGGTCCTTCGTCGGCCTTCCGGAAAGGCTCATCTTCGGGACTACCCATCCGGAAGGTCCCCCCGGGAATGGCCACCATGTCAAAACTAATGGCCGAACCCACAATGTGTTCCGTAAAATCATTGAAGCCATTCATGTCTCCCGGTTCAGTGAAAATTTCGGCATCCACGGTTTCAGTTGTTCCGAAATCGGTATTTAGTGCATGCAGCCTGTCGGGATCATAGTGACCAGCTGTAATATGGCAATTGATGCAATGCAGTTCCCCTGCCTTCTCTTCATAGTAGAGATGTGCCTCACGACCCTCCTTGGTCAGCCCCAGGGGGTAATTGTTCTGGTGACAATGGATACAGGATGATTCAAACACATGATCCCGTGCATAATCGATCTGGGATTTTGCTTCCCAGTTTAAGCTTGCTGAATCTTTAAAGGTATTGGACCATAAATCTCGAATACCGGTTTTTGCCTTCTCTACCAGGTAGCCTTCTCCATGTGGAGGGAGGTGACAATCCACACACTGCACATGGATGCCCCGGGGATTGTCATAATGGGTGGAGCGTTTCCAGCTTATGGTTGAATGGGGATGCACATGGCAGGAGTTGCAATACTCATCGGTCGATGTTTTTACTACCGCTTTATTTCCAAGGAAGATGATAAGGGCAGTAATAAACATACCGGACAGGAAAATTAATCTGCCGGCTCTTTTTCTCTTCAGTCTCATAATCAGTGTGGTAAAGAAAGCAATTTTTGTTCTCAGATTCAAGAGAGATGAATCCGCTACACTTATTTAAACAGATTCTAATGTTTGGATTTCATGATCTTCGCTGAAACTCTTATTTGAATTAGATCGTATACTTTAGATTGGAATTCAGCTACTGACATTGCATTTGCCAAATCCGTAAAGTTAAACATTAAATAATCAGCTATTTATGATAGCTGTAACGCTTATCTTATCTTAGTATGAAACATGTTCACCCCACTGTAACTCTCAATCAACTCTCTGAAGAAGACCGGAATTTCCTTTATAGACTTGTGGAAAAGGGTGGCCCGGAACCTTCTGAATACCATGAATTCACTGCCATTGTAAATAACCTGGATGACCAGGAACTTGAGAACTTCAGAGAAGCCATCAAGGAATCTCTGAATGAAAATACACTTATCGGTCACGGCTACGTTAAACCTTTTGGTTATCCCGGTGACTTTAACATCATTCATAACATCTACAGATTATATGTGAATCCGGATGAAAAGTATTCAAACTGGGACCGTTTCTTCCAGGATCAACCCGGAGCTCATGCTGTTCGAAACCGGAAGGACTATTTCCTCAAGCGATGTGCTGAAGTAGAAAAGAAAGAAGGAGATGTGAAACGTATCCTCATACTGGGGTCGGGCCCGGCTACCGATGTGCACGAATATCTTATTGAAAATCCTGAGAGCAAGATCAAGTTTGACCTGGTTGATTTTGATCAGAATGCCATTGATTTTGCCAAGAAGCAAAACCAAGAATTTCGTGATTCCATTGAGTACTTTAAGATCAACGTGCTAAGGTTTAAACCTTATCAGTGGTACGATCTGATTTGGAGTGCCGGGCTGTTTGATTATTTTAAAGACAAGCATTTTGTATATATGATTGGCAAGTACTACAAGTACCTTGCTTCTGGCGGTGAGTTTATTATCGGAAATTTCTCGCCTAGCAATCCCACCAGGCGACTTATGGAGGTATTATCTGACTGGTACCTGGTACACAGGTCCAAATACGACCTGGTTCGTATGGCTCTTGAAGCTGAAGCCAATGAAAAACAAGTGGATGTGGATATGGAAGAGCTGGGTGTGAATCTTTTCCTTAGAATAAAAGCAGCTTAATATGATCAGCATTAAGAACATATATAATGGCAACCTGTTTGGCTTACCGACCTCCGATCAGGATGGGTGGAAACAGAATCCTCTGACTCTGGCATTTACCGGAGAGATTAAACAGTATGAAAGGGCATTCAGGGATGACTATTATGAACGCTCTTTGAATTCGATGCGGTTTTCACTGGTTCTTTCCACCTTCTTTTTCGGGATATTTGCTTTTTTGGATGCCGTATTGCTCCCCGAGCTGAAGACTATGTTCTGGTTTATCCGCTTTGGAATTATCACTCCATTGCTTACAGCTGTCATTGTATTCTCATTTTCTACTGGTTTCAAAAAGGTTATGCAACCGGTTCTGGCTGGTCTCATGTATGTGACGGGTTTCTCCATCATCGTGATGACCATTTTCGCTGCCAATAAAGCAGGTAACTATACATACTATGCCGGACTCTTCCTGATCTTCATCATTGGATATACATTTATCAAGTCAAGATTTATCTATGCAACCATCGTTGGATGGTCCATTGTGGCTACTTACGAGGTCGCGGCAATCTGGATAGCAGATACACCGGTGGAAATACTGATCAATAACAACTTTTTCTTTATCAGTGCCAATGTGATCGGGATGTTCATCAGCTATTTTATGGAACAGTCGGCACGAAGGGATTTTTATATGAGGATTCTGCTGCATAAGGAACAGGAGAAGGTGCAATCTGCAAACAATGCATTAGAAAAGAGGGTTCAGGAACGGACCAAGCAGATTGCTTCGGCCAATAAGGATTTAAAAAAGGAAATAGAGGTACGTAAAAGACATGAGAAGGAGAAAACCAAGCTTGAGGGTCAGCTGGTACAACTCCAGAAAATGGAAACCATCGGTACATTGGCAGGTGGGATTGCCCATGATTTTAACAATATCCTGACCCCCATTCTGGGTTATACAGAAATGGCCCTGGAGGAACTATCCGATGAAAGCTTACTCCGCTACGATATTGAACAAATCAACAATGCTGCTACGAGGGGAAAAGATCTGGTTCAGCAGATCCTGACTTTCAGCCGCCAGGTGGATTATGAAAAAAAACCCCTTCGGCTGGATGTGGAGGTAACCGAAGTGCTGAAATTGATCAGAGCTTCCTTCCCCTCGAACATTGAAATCTTACAGGAGCTGGATAAAAACTGTGGAACTGTTCTGGCCGATTCTACCCAGATGCACCAGATCATAATGAATTTGTGTACAAATGCCTACCATGCAATGATGGGAAAAGGTGGTGTATTGATGGTCAGGCTGGATAAACAAAAAGTAGGTTCTCGCACTATTATTGGTACCGACAAGGTTCAGAAAGGAACGTATTTGAGGCTTTGTATTTCAGACACCGGGCACGGTATGGATAAGAGAACTGTGGAACGGATTTTTGAACCCTTCTTTACCAAGAAAGAAGTAGGCTCTGGATCCGGACTTGGATTATCGGTGGTACATGGAATTGTGAACAATTATAATGGAACTATTCTGGTCGAAAGTGAGCCTGGTAAAGGTTCCAGCTTCACTATATATCTTCCCCAGTATTCCGAATTTTATGAAGAGCCTGTTAATCAGGTTCAGTCATTGCAAAAGGGCAAAGGGAGCATCTTGTTTGTTGATGATGAAAAAGAAATTACATTTATGGGCAAAAGAATGCTGGAGAGTTTAGGATATTCAGTTGATATAAAAACTGATAGCCAGGAGGCTCTACAAGCTTTCAGCAGCGATCCCCATAAGTATGACCTCCTGGTGACCGACCAGGCCATGCCCAAAATGATGGGAACCGAGCTGATCGGGAAAGTTAAGGAAATCAGGGCCGACCTTAAGTCTATCATTATAACTGGCTACCAGGAATCAATACCGGCGAACGCCATGGAACAGTACGGAATTGCCGATATTATTTCTAAACCTCTTATTATGAGTGAATTCAGTGAATTAATTGGAAAAGTGCTTAGCCAGAACCAAAAAAAAGCCTCATGATGAAAAAAATTCTGATCATTGACGATGATCATCACATTTTGATGATGATTAAGAAGATGTTGGAAAGGGCCGGTTTCGAGGTAGATCTTGCATCTAACGGAGTTAATGGCCTGGAGCTCTTCAAACAGATCCAAGTCGACCTGGTGATCACCGATATTATAATGCCGGAAAAGGAGGGTCTTGAAACCATCAGGGAGATGAAAAGGCTGCGGTCAGACCTGAAAGTCATTGCGATGTCAGGAGGGGGTAGAATTTCTGCAAATAATTACCTGGAGTCTGCCAAAATATTCGGAGCTTCCAGGGTCATTCAGAAGCCTTTTTCACAAAAAGTCATGTTAGATGCAGTTATCGACCTTCTGGGTGAACCCTCCGGGGATAATTCAAATATTGGCAAAGCATCAAATGAAAGTGGTTTAGAAAAGTAGAATGGCGGATAAGAAGGTTGTTACAATAACAATGAGTCTGTAAATCTTTTCAGGCAGAAGGCGTACCAGCCAGATGCCAATAAAAGCTCCTGCAGCGATGGCAGGGATTACGAGAACATCCAGCATAAATGAATTCAAAGTGATGGTTTCCCAGGCCCAGATATGCAGGGGTACTTTAGAAAGATTAACAATGAAAAAGAACCAGGCTCCCGTTCCGATATAGATATTTTTGGGTAAGCGCATAGAGAGCAGGTAGAGGGCCATAACCGGGCCGGCTGCATTCCCTATCATGGTGGAAAAACCACCCAGGAGCCCCATTGATCCTGCAAACCACCTTGATTTCGGGATTTTCATTTTATCTGATCTGATATCCCGCCATATAAGGATGGCGATACCTCCAATGACAAGTACAGCAAGCAGCCGGTTGAAACTTTGATCCGAAATGTTTTTACCCACCAGGGTGGCTGCAATAATACCTGCAAAAGCCCAGGGGAGCAAGCGTAGAATATGTATCCACCTGGCATGGCGGTGATACCAGATGACCGCAAAAATGTCTGCAAAAATCAGCATGGGAAGAAGCAGTCCTACCGATGGACGGCCGCCAAATGCATTGGCAAGGAGGGGGACCACCATCAGTCCCACACCTGAAATGCCGGTCTTGGCCATACCAATAAGCAGGCCGCCCAGGCCCAGAATAACCCACTGAAGGGTGCTTAGCTCATATGACTGTATAAAGTCCGCCAGGTCAAATCTTAATGAAGATCTTCTTTCGGTAGAGGATCAGAGCAGGAACGAAAATAATCAGCATATAGATTACCGCGTACAGCATGGAGGCAAATTTTGGATCAAATCCGATGCCGGTCATGCCACTCATAAATGAATCGTTGAGTGAGGCTCCCCCGATCTTCATGTTATAGAATACCAGGGTCAGTACTCCGGCCAGTACATAGGATGTAATGGCATTGGCTCCGTAGACCCTTCCCAGGAAGGTCCATTTTTTATAGCCCCACATATCGACCACCAGGATGCAGGTTGCCAGTCCCAGGGTACCCAGTCCGGATGTGTAAAGCACATACGAGCTGGTCCAGATGTTTTTGTTAATGGGGAAAAACCAGTTCCAGAGTCCACCCGCCAGGAACATGGAAAAACCAATGAAATAGAGCCATACCAGCCGTTTGTTTTCATCTTTTACTGACAGATATAGCTTTCCGATTAACATTCCGATCATTCCGGAAACAATGGCCGGAAAGGTGCTGAGGATGCCTTCCGGATCCCAGGTCTTCTGCCACATATATCCGGGCAGGAAGAGTGTGTCGAAGTAATTAGCCCAGTTTTTTTCGGGGACTGAAAGATCCGGTTTGCCGATTCCCGGAACCGGGATATATGCCACCCATATCCAGTAAACAACCAGGATGGTCAGGGCTATTCGAATCTGTTGTTTCCAGTTTGTATTCAGGAACAAAAGGGCACAGGCCAGGAAGACAAAGGCAATTCGGGGCAGCACTCCAACCCAGCGAATGTTACTGAAATCAAACTCGGGGAACAACCAGAGGAATATCCCCAGCAGGTATATATTCAGAGAGCGGATAAGAATCTTTCTGTACATGCTCTTTTTTGGCAGGCCGGCTTCCATTCGTTTGTTATAGGCAAGTGCGATGGAGACTCCCACGATAAACAGGAAAAAGGGGAAGACCAGGTCGGTTATGGTACAACCATTCCATTTGGCATGAAGCAGGGGCCAGTATACACTGTTCCAGCTGCCGGGATCGTTAACAATCACCATGGCTGCAATGGTAAAACCCCGGAGGGCATCCAGGGAGACAAGTCGATTTGATTTAAGAGGGGCAGTAGTTTCGCTCATGTTTAGTTTTGTTGGAGGTTTTTGTAGTTTTGTTGCCGTACTAAACTACAAAGAAAAGCAGAATATAAATTTAATTCCAATGAAAAGATCACTCCTATTTCTTATGATTCCACTGTTGACTTTATCCTGCAAGCAGATGAAACAGTCAGATACTTCCAATGAAAGTACTATTAGCCTTAGCTGGAGTTTCCTTGAGAATAATGCTGAAGAAGGATACCACAGTGCAGTATTTGTTCTGGAGAACCGGGGGGAATCAGCTTTGTCCGACAATGGATGGGCTCTGTATTACAGCCAATTGGGTCTGGGTGTTATAGATGAATCTGTGACCGGGAATGTGCGTATTGAGCATATCAACGGAAATTTGCTGAAGATTTCTCCCCTGGAGGGATTCAGCCTGGAACCCGGCAATTCGGTTGATATTGCATACCACAAACCAGGTTCCTTGTTCCTGGAATCAGAGGCTCCCCTAAGTCCTTACATGGTTTACAGTAAGCCGGAGGATGAGACCAGTGTGGCGCTTATAATTGCAAATTACAGCGTACTTCCTTTTCCTTCCCTGGAGAAGATTTATCCTGCTGCAATGGGTATTACACTTCCAGATGCAGCATGGGTCTACGGGAAAAACCTTTCCAATTCCCTTTTGAACCCGGGAGAGCTGGGCCAGCTTGTACCCAGCCCTGTGAAAGAGGCCTATACGGGTGAGACCATGGTCCTGAAAAAAGGTGTACTGATCAATTACCACAAGGGATTGGATACAGAGGCCGGCTATCTATCTGAAATGTTGAGGCAAGTGACGGGCTCTGCCGCGAAGATTATCGAGGGTAGTGAAAAAGGTCCTGGAATGATTTCCCTGTTTATAGACGAGATGCTTAATACTCCGGAAGCCTACCAGCTGCTTATCAGCAAGGAAGAAGGAATTGTAGTTGTGGGTGCTGATAAGGCAGGGGTCTTTTATGGAATCCAGACCCTTCTGTCCCAATTTCCGCCGGAAGCATGGGCTAATCCTGGTCCCGGGCCGGAAATAAAAGCTGTGTTCATTACGGATCGGCCTGAGTTTGCCTACAGGGGATTCATGCTGGATATCGCCAGGAATTTCATAGAGCCGGATGATATTAAGAAACTGATAAGGGTCATGGCTTATTATAAACTGAATAAGCTGCATCTGCATATGACCGATGATGAAGGATGGAGACTTGAGATCCCATCACTGCCCGAACTTACCGAACTGGGATCTAAAAGGGGACATACCGAAGATGAGAAGGATCACCTGATCCCGGCCTATGGGTCAGGGCCCGATCCCAATGAGGAAGGAAATCACGGAAGCGGGTATCTCTCCAGGGAGGACTTTATAGATCTCCTTGAATTTGCAGATGCTCACCATATTGAGCTTATTCCTGAAATCAATATGCCAGGTCATGCCCGGGCTGCCATTTACGCCATGGAGGCAAGGTACGATCGCTTGATGAAAGAGGGAAAACAGGAAGAAGCCGAGATGTACAGGCTTATCGATCCCGATGATGACTCAAAATATAACTCAGCCCAGAATTTCGACGATAATGTAGTATGTGTTTGCTCCGATGGTCCCTACAGGTTCTTTGAGACTGTTGTGGATGAGGTGAGTGCCATGTATGAGGAAGCGGGACTATCCCTGAAAACGCTGCATACCGGAGGTGATGAGGTCCCTCGTGGAGTATGGGAGGGCTCACCCATTTGCCAGTCCTTTATGAAAGAGCATCCTGAATTTGGAAATTTTGAGAACCTGCAGGTTTATTTTGGGAGCAGGATATTGGAAACCCTTGAGAAGAAGAACCTGGTCATGGCAGGCTGGGAAGAGATTGTCATGAAAAAAGATGATGAAGGTAAATGGATTCCCAATGCAGAGTTTTTGGGAAAGAATATGCTCCCCTATGTCTGGAACAGCATTTATGAGAACCTGGATCTGGGCAGCAGACTGGCCAATGCCGGGTTCCCGGTGATCCTTTGCAATGTGAACAATTTCTACTTTGACCTGGCCTACACCCACCACCCGGCCGAAAGGGGACTTTACTGGGGTGGATTTGTGAATACACGCAGCGCATTCGACTTTGCGCCATTTGATGTCTTTAAATCGACTCTGGAAGACAAATGGGGAAATCCCTATGACCTCCAAAGAGATTTTAAAGGGATGACACGTCTAAGTGTGAATGCATATGACCGAATTATCGGACTGCAGGCGGAGCTCTGGAGCGAAACCGTAAAGGGCGGTACCATGGCTGAGTATTACTATCTGCCCAAATTGATTGGATTTGCTGAGCGAGCCTGGTCTGGCCAGGCCTCCTGGGGCAGGATCAGCGACCGGGAAAAGCGGATTACTGCCATGGATGAGGAATGGAATCGTTTTGCCAATATACTTGGACAGCGTGAATTGCCCCGGCTCGATTACCTTCATGGCGGGTACAATTACAGACTTCCTCCTCCGGGGGCTGTTATTAAGGAGGGCAGGCTTTATGCAAACATTGATTTCCCCGGATTGCTTATTCGGTATACGACGGATGGATCGGAGCCTGATACAGATTCACCTGTGTATTCAGGGCCGGTTGAAGTGTCGGGAAAGGTTATGCTAAGATCATTCGATACCCGGGGAAGGGGAAGCAGGACTTCAGCGGTGGAGTAATAAGGGATTATTTTTAAATGTATTTGTCATTTCTGCCGATTCCCTCAAGGATCATGGGGATGGCTTGTTCCAGTCGCTGTTGCCTGGTCTCCTCCTTTTTGGCAGAACCAATGTGTTCCGCGTAATCCCTTTTTTTGGATTGAGACAGGGCCTCAAAATGATCCTTCAGAGCCGGGTTATTCCCGAAAGCAAGCATCAGTTCCTCCGGGATGACTACCGTCCTGTTCCTTTGAGCTTTGATCTCTTTCCCATCTTTCTGGTTTTGGATGGCTTCTTCCAGGTAGGACAGGATCAAGGCCCTGTTACTCTGTATCTCTTTGGATGAGGAAAAACGCCATTGGCGCAGACCCTTTGTGACTCCTTCCTGGGCATTAATCAGTATGCCTGAACCATCTTTCAGAAAAACTCCCTGGTAGAACCAGATACCAACCCAGGATTTAAAAGCACTGAATCCGGCCACATTTTTGCCATTCAGTGTAAAGACAGGCATCCCCCATTTTATGGTCTCTTCCATGATAGTGGAAGAAAACAGCTCCCTGAGTAAAGTCAGAGACTCTTTCCATTTCCCGCCGGAAGCAAGATACTCATCGACACTGCTAACTTTTTTCATCACTCATATTTCAACGATTCAGATGGATTTTTGTTCGCGTCCCAGGTTTACAAACGGAATCAATATATTTGGTACTTTAAAATCAGGACTTATGAGAATATTGATACTTTGCACCGGGAACAGTTGCAGAAGCCAGATGGCCGAGGGTTTCTTAAAAACCTTTGATCCTGCAATGGAAGTATTCAGTGCGGGAACAGAACCTTCGGACCGGGTACATCCCAAAGCGGTGCTGGCGATGCAGGAGCTTGGCATTGATCTCTCGGGCCATCATCCTCAAAGGGTGGACGAATACCTGAAAAAGACCTTCGACTATGTGATTACCGTTTGCGGTCATGCGCAGGAAAACTGCCCTGTATTTCTGGGCGAGGTAAAGCACCAGCTGCATATTGGTTTTGATGATCCGGCCGAGGCCACGGGAACTGAGGATGAGGTCATGGGGGAATTTCGTCGAATCAGGGATGAAATTCGCGAGCGCATGCATACGTTCTATTTAAGCCTCTAACTAAAACACGGAGATATATTTCCTGAGATCAGAGACCAGGATATTGTCAAGTTCCTTTGCATTTTCCACACTGGTTTCAGCAAAAACAAAGCCGAAAACCGAATATTTCGCAACATCCATCTTTCTTATCACCAGGGGATTCTCAAAATCTTTCCCCAGCAGATCATAATCGAAAGATTTTATTTCGTCAGGAGTGTATCCCGAGTTATTGTTTAAGACAATTATACTGAAGATCTTCTTTTCCTTGTCTTTAAAAACCTCATCCCAGTCGGGGATCTTATTTTCAAGATAAAAGCCGTAGGGACTGAAACCGGTGGAGATCCCCAGCAGATCTGCAGTGGTACACCAGCCGCCAAATCTTAGGGGATTGATCTCGATGGGATTGATTGTCCCTCTTGAATCCAGCCTTAGTTCCACATGTGCCGGGAAATTTCGCAAGCCTGACTGCCTGCCGATGGTCTGAAGAAAGCCGTGGAAGCTTTCCATGTGGGTCTGGACCATATCCCTGGAAGTCGTGTAGACCCTGTCACTGGTATCGGCTCCAGATGAAAACCGGTGATGTAGGATATTCAGGATCACAACCTCACCTGATTGATTGTAGTAGCAGTCGACAGCAAATTCTTCGCCTTCAATAAATCCCTCAATAATAAAGGTTGAGGTATTCAGAACATTAAGGGGATAGATGCTTTTCAATTTATCGAACGACAATTCCTTCCTGGCCACGTCCCAGCCGCTCTTATCCTTTACCACGTGAACCCCGATACTGAAAAAACCAACAGAAGGTTTAATCACAAAGGGGAAGTGGAGATCCTTCGGGTCCAGACTTTGAATCTCAGTCAGATTCACCGTTCGGAAGTAGAAGTCCGGATAGCTATCTTTGATTAATTCCCGGAACCGGACCTTATCTTTAAACAGCTGGGCATACTTAGCGAAAGCAGAGCCCTTAAGATGATCGCTTACCCAGGCCAGGGCATTTTCGGAATTTGAATAGAGGGGAGTATTGGGATTCTCATTGATGATCCTGCTGGCTTCCTTTTCTGTGATCCAGTGCAAGGATGTATCCTGTACCAGTTCCCGGGCTTCTTTAGTAGCAATAAGCGGGTAATGCTGCTCCCTGATGGTCCTTATCAGGTAATCTGAGGCAAAGGGTTTATCGAGCAGAATCATAAGTCCAGGCACATTACTTTTTTTGTTTGCTCCTGCACTATCATTTTTGCAGGTTTTGCTTTCTCAATGAAGCCCAGGGCAAGATAGATAAGGTGGGTATCCGGAATCTGCATGGAAGTCTGAAGCCAGAGTTCGCTGGCTTCGTTTTCCATGCAGCGGCTTATGCAACGCTCCACCAGTTTCAAATCTATCCCAATGTTTCGGTAATTGGGATTTATATAAAGCTTTGTGATTTCGAAAGAATCATCGTCCATCCTTGTCAATGCCGCAAATCCTACAATTTGCTCCTTGTACATGGCATAGAAATGAAATCCACCTTCCATAAATTGTTCTGCATCGGGATCCTGAAGGGTAACGCCCTCTTCCTCCTTAAGTCTCCCATCTGTCTCTTCTGTTAACCATGGTCCTGCCAATTCGTGGAAATGCTTCTTGAGACTTGGTTTATAGTCAACCACTACCACCGATTCGGATTCCCGTTGAGTCACCAGACGGTTAATGGGATTCTCTTCGATCTGGAGATCAATTCTATTCAGAATATTCAGAAAATCCGGGTGACCGGACTGAAATATTTTTTTAAGTGCAGCTGCAAATGATATCCAGAGGGGTTTTAAGCGGTATATGAACTTTTGCCCTTTTGGGGACAGGCTTACCAGCTTTGAGCGTTTATCATCTGGATTTTCTACAATGCTTACCAGCTCTTCCTTTTCCAGTTCCCTTAAAACGTTTTTTACAGTGATATGTGTAAAATCAATCTGTTCGGCTAGCTGCAAAACAGTCAGTGGGGAGTCTGCAATTGCAAGTATATAATATACAGGGAACCAGCTTGCCTTGAAATTTATGCCAGCATCTTTGTATATCTTATCACCATCCACATAAAATCTTTCGCTTAAACGCCTGAAGCGTGTGGCACCGGTAAGATATCCCAGTATATCGATTGTACTTGACATATATTTTAATTATGAAATGACTTTCACAAAAATAGGAAAGTCCTTCTATATACGCAAGTGCTTAATTAAAAATCATTTACAAGCTTTTATCGATGGCGTAACAGTTAGGTTTTCTGTTTGTTAGCTGCAATTTTCGTATAGAGAGCATTGCTTTTTTCGCTGTTTTTATAAGCTTGGGTAAAGAAAAATGACCTGAAGGATAAGCAGGGGGTCATTTGCTGAAAAGTTGATCAGCTTAAGCGGCAGTTCAGATTCCTGGCAAGCTTGATTTGCCTGAAACCAAAGAAAATTGGGCCAATTGTATATGAAATTGTATGTGCCAATCTCCCCTGGATAAAGCCAGCTCTTAAATCGCCTTTATCTATGAAAGGCCTTTTATATAAAAATAAAAGACCTTTCATAGATGCAGCCATCTAAAGTAATAATTGAAGCAGTTATTGGTAATAGCAATATAGTTAACAAGATAAGATATGTTAAAAATACTATGGAATTGCTTCTTTACAGGTTTTGTAATGCTTAATTTCCGGGAATTTATCAGAGCATACAGACCTGGGGCCCTTCATAGGAGAGCAGGCAGTAGGAACGAAGGACTGCTTTTTGTAGCTCCAAGAGGAGTGTTCGGCACCTGCCTTGCCTCACGGACCTGGAATTCCGCAGCCCAGGCAAAAAAGCCCTTACCAGAAGGTAAAGGCTTTGCTTTTTGTAGCTCCAACAGGACTCGAACCTGTATCTACGGTTTAGGAAACCGCTATTCTATCCCTTGAACTATGGAGCCGATTTTGCGGGGCAAATTTAGCTTAATTCTGATATATAGCCAAATATCATTCTGATTTACTGGCGGAAGCCCGAAAAAGTGTAAATTCCCATTTCGTTGAATCCCGCTCGCACCATATCCGCAGCTCTGCTGTGGGGTAAGCGGGCACAAACAAAATAGTTTATGGATCGAAGTTTCCGTTGAGCTTGCCCCGTGGAGCTTCAATCTTCTAATTTTGATAATAATGAGCTCAAATCGCTTTTTCCGCTTTACGGGCCTGGGACTTATATGCTCCTGCCTGTGGAGCTGCAACAATGAAAAGTGGGAACCCCTTTTCAACGGTGAGAATCTTGAAGGGTGGACGGTATATAGTATTCCGGCTGACCGGGATAAAGAATACTGGAAAGTGAAGGAGGGCTTCATTGAATGCAATTCATTGGGCGATCCGGAGCATAATTATGTATGGCTCGCGAGCGAAAGGGAATTTGCTGATTTTCATCTGAAGCTTAAATTCCAGATATTCAGGGAATCTGGAGGAAACAGTGGAGTCCAGTTTCGAAGCAACTATGATGTTTCGGAAAATGCCAATTTCGGAGGCTGGTTAAATGGCCCACAGGTGGATATACACGCTCCTGCCCCCTTTCGGAACGGACTGATATATGATGAAACCGAAGGGGTACGCAGATGGATTCATCCTTCTTTGCCCGATTGGAGGATCACACCTGAACAGGTACCTGAATCCGCTCTGCTTACCAATCTCCTTTACTATGAAGACGACCCGGATGCCTGGAACAGCATGGAAATTATTTGCAGGGGAATGATGGTTTTTACCCGGGTCAATGGGAACCTGGTCTCCGAATACAACGGTACCGGGATACTGAATGACGAGGCACACCAGAAATGGAAGTCCGGCGAAGAAGGGTGCATCGCATTTCAATTACATATGAATGATGAATTGCTAATAAGATTCAAGGATATCAGAATTAAAGAAGAATTACAATGAGCGTTTATTTTATGGCCAGTATCAGGATGAAAAGTGAGCAGGGGTATGAGCGTTATCTTGAACACTCCGAGAAGATCTTTAACAGGTACAGGGGTACTTACCTGGCAGTGGACGACAAACCGGAGGTGCTGGAAGGTGAGTGGAACTACAGCAGGGCAGTACTCATAAGCTTTGATACACGTAAAGATTTTAATGCCTGGTACCGGTCCGAAGAATACCAGGAGATATTGCGGCACCGACTCTTCGCAGCGGAATGTGATAGCATTTTGATCCAGGGCAACTAGCTCAAAACTAATATACTACACCAATGAATTGTCAAAAACACCTTTTCCAGATGCCGGATGGGATTCACTATCTGAATTGTGCTTATATGTCACCTCTGCTCAAATCTGTTGAAGAGAAGGGGATCGAAGGCATGCGGCTAAAAAGAAATCCCATTTCCATCAAACCCGTGGATTTCTTTACCGGGGCGGTCGGTGTGAGGCAGAAGTTTGCCAGGATGATTCAATGTGACCCGGCTCAGGTGGCTATTATGCCGTCTGTATCTTACGGGATGAACAGCGTAATTCGAAATATCCCATACAGGAAAGGTCAGCATGCCCTGACTGTTTCTGAGGAATTTCCCAGCTGCTATTATACTGCCCGAAGGTGGTGCATGGATCATAAGGCCAGGCTGAAAGTTGTTGCAAGGAAGGATGATATTCCTCAGAAGGGAAGGGAATGGAACACTAGAATACTGGAGGCCATCAATAAAGATACCGCATTTGTGGTGATGGCTTCGGTGCATTGGATGAACGGGACCAGGTTTGCCCTGGAAGAGATCGGGGCGCGGTGCCGGGAAGCAGGTGCGAAACTGATTGTGGACGGGTCCCAATCGGTGGGTGCCCTGCCTATTGATGTGCATGCATGCAAAATTGATGCGCTGATCAGTGCTGCCTACAAGTGGCTGATGGGGCCTTATTCCACGGCGCTTTCCTATATCCATGAAGATTTTAACAATGCTGTACCACTGGAGGAGTCCTGGATGACCAGGCCCAATTCGGAACGTTTTGACCGACTGACCAACTATGAGGAGGGCTATAAACCCGGGGCCATTCGCTTTGATGTGGGACAGAGCAGCAACTTCATCTTTTTGCCCATGCTGGATGAGGCCTTGAGGCAACTTCTTGACTGGGGTATTGAAAATATCCAGGAATATGGCCGGGTGCTTGGTGCTCCCCTGATTTCCCACTTTCTCGAAAAAGGAGTGGCCATGGATGATGAAATGCACCGAGCCCATCACCTGATGGGTCTGCCACTTCCGGACCATATCGACGGTGAAGCCCTGGTCCGGGAACTTCAGTCACGTCAGGTGTACGTCTCCCTGCGGGGAAGCAACATTCGTATCTCCATCAATGTATTCAACAATGAAGAAGATGTGGGTGAGTTAATTTCGGCCCTTGAACAATAATTTTCAGGCAGAATTGTAGTTTTTTGATCCCATCTGCAACTAATGGGGTATAACTCTCAATATGTTGAGCTCAAAGGTACCTGACAAAGCAAAGTTTGTAGAGATGGTTTACACTCATATAGGGATCATCTACAAGATTTGTAAACTCTATGCTGCAGAGGAGGACCGGGATGACCTGAAACAGGAAATTATTTACCAGCTCTGGCTTTCCTATCCTACTTTTCGTGGCGATTCAAAATTCCAGTCATGGATGTACCGGGTGGCCCTGAACACGGCCATGCTGGGACTGAGGGCAAAAAAAGTCAAATACACCAGGTTAAACGAACATGCACTGGAGATCTCCGATGATGCCACCGGGCAACAGGAACAGGAGATCAGGATCAAAGAATTGTATAAGCAAATTGCCAAACTGAAAGACCTGGACAAGACCATCATTTTCCTCTATCTGGAGCAGTGTTCCTATAAAGAGATTGCTGAAATCACCGGGATAAGCACCAAAAATGTAAGTGTACGCCTGGTGAGGATCAGAGAGAAGTTAAGAGCGAAGTTGCACATGCAAACCACGGAATAATGAAAAACGACGAGCTGATTCATATGTGGCAAGAGGGAAGTGAGCACCTGTTCAGGGATGAAAAAACAGACCGAGACATGATTAATCAATACCTAAGCGAAAAAACACTGAAAGGGAACAGGAGCATCCACTTCAATCTGATTTTTTATGGGGCCATACATCTGACCAACATCATCCTTTTATCCTTTAACCTGGCGGCCTACCAGAATAATCCATCCATAGTATGGATCCTTATTTCACTGCTTGCCATTACCATAGGCAGCCTGGTGTTTAGCCTGGATGTGTTTTTCAAATTCAGAGAAATCAACAATTACAGTGATTCCCTGCAGAATCTGATACAAAAACAACTCTGGTTTTACCGCAGGCCCTATGAGATCTGGCTGGTCCTGGCTTCATTGTCAGCCATCATCCTGATGAGCAATTTGAACTTATATATTGATAATGATAATGGAACTTATGCAATCAATAATAAGCTCATGTTTGTGGGAGTGACCATGGGGGCACTTGTGTTTATCTATGGAGCCCTGAAACTAAGCAGCCTGCTTGGACTGCGCAGCCTGAAAGCTTACCTGGCCGATCTGCAGCAAGGAGCTCTGGACCAGAGCAAGCGCATGGAGCGTAGCAAGAGGCGTTACCTCTGGCTCTGGGTAGTTGTTTTTATTCTGCTAAGTGTCTCCCTTGTATTTGGAGTCATTAAAGCTCTTAATCTGCCTTAGGGATACCTGCCAGCACTCTTTCAGGAGTCATGGGCATCCGGTAAATCCTGGAGCCGCAGGCATCAAAAATGGCATTGGCCAGCGCTCCTCCCATACAGATAATGGCAGGTTCACCGCCTCCCTGGGGAGCTTGATCCTGTCTTTCAAGAATCACGGTATCAATGCTTCCGGGTATCCATGAGAACAGGGGAAGCTGATATGTATCGAAGTTGCCTGTGATCACATCACCTCCTTTGAACTCAACATCCTCCGCCAGGGCATAACCCATTCCCATGGTGACACATCCCTCGGCCTGAATGATGGAACCCTGCGGATTCACGCACATTCCCATATCCTGGGAGACCACTGCCCTGAGGGGCTGGACCTTTCCGGTTTCAGTATCCACATGTACTTCGACCATCACGGCCACCCAGGTCCCTGCATCGGTCCCACAGGATATTCCGATGCCCCTCCCACTTGGACCTTTGGCAGGAGTATACCCGAATCTGTCCACCAGTGCTTCTATGACAGCAATCATTTTTTCATCACTGAGATTGCGAAGGCGGAATTCCACAGGGTCCACACCCAGCTTCGCAGCCATGATATCGATGTGCGATTCACGGGCAAAGTTATTGGAATTGGCGCCGGGAGCCCGCCAGGCTCCGGTTGGAAGCGGCTGGACCGGAGATCCGCGTTTTTCAATGTAGCCCGTGGTTAACTTATGAGGAACATTGTAGATGGTGTCGGAACCCCGGGCCTCGAAGAAATAATGCTTGTAATCCCACATGGTGATCAGGCCTGTTTCGCTTACTCCCGATCTGACCTGTATGGCTGCAGCCGAACGGAAGAAATCCATAAAGAACTCTTCTTCCCTGGTATAGGCCAGCAGGACCGGTTTCCTTGCAATCCTGGCAATTTTTACCACTTCCAGCACCTGGGGGTTGTATATTTTGCCGCCGAATCCTCCTCCCACGAAGGGAGAGATAACCCTCACTTCTTCCAGTGCCATACCCAGTTCCTGGGCAATCTGGTCCTGTGCTCCAAAGGGTGATTGTGTTGAAGCCCAGACAGTGACCTTATCCCCTTCCCATATGGCCATAGCCGTATGGGTTTCTATGGTAGCATGGGCTTTATATCCGTCATAGAATTCACTTTCCACGATGAAATCTGCCAGCTTTTCCCCTTCCGCGAGGTCCCCTTCCTTTTCTCTTTCCCGGGTATTTCCCTGGGCATTCAGCAAATAATCAAAGATGCTGTTATCATCCACCTTATTTTCATCCGCGGAGTATTCAGCCTTTATAGTAGCCAGAGCTTCTTCGGCCTTATCTGGGAGGATATGAAGAACAGCAATCAAATCGCCGTCACGCACTACCTCAACTCCATCCATATTTTCCGCCTCGGAGTAATCTACCGAAAGCAGTTTCACATGGTGGGATGGGGGTCTCAGGATTTTTGCGTAAACGCGACCTTCCGCGGGAATATCAGCCGTATAATCTGCTTCCCCTGTGACTTTAAGGCGTGCGTCGGCATGAAGGAAAGACTGACCCACATAATGAAACTGGGTATGATCCTTCACTTCTGGTTTCTCCTCTGCCAGTCTCTCCATTCTTTCGCCTTTGGTAAGCCAGCCGTAGCTTATCTTAAGCTCGGGATTGGCGGCATCATATACCACCCCATCCTTCACTTTTGTATTGCCGGGTTTGATGTTGAGGTGCTTTGCTGCGAGTTGAACAAGAACTGCCCTGGCCTCGGCACATGCCGCCCGCAGGTAGTGGCTGTACTCGCGCGTGGTAAGGGAACCCCATGTGCCTGCATCATAAGAACATATGGCAGTATCGCCCATGACCATTTTTATGGATTCGATGTTCACATCCAGCTCGTCGGCAACCTGCTGGGGCAAAGAGGTGATGGGTCCCTGTCCCATCTCGATTTTACCCACGTGGCAGATAACAGTCCCGTCTTCATGGATAGTCAGAAAGGCGTTGAAATCCTCGGGCACTTCTCGTCGCTGAACAAGCGGTAGTGCCAGCAATTCCTGGGGATTCCTGCTGCTGAGGTATACTGCAATACCTCCGCCAATCAAAGTGAAGAAGTCTCTTCTTTTGAGATCAAGGCGGCTCCTGGTAGTCGCTAATTCCGGATTTTTGCTGCTTTTCTTCATGGCTGCTTCACTTTTTTCATTTCTTGACCGGCACTCTGGATGGCTTCAATGATCCTGATATGTGCCCCGCACCTGCAAAGGTTGTCTTCCATGGCATCGATAATTTCCTGCCGTGTTGGTTCGGGGTTTGAGAGTAAGAGGCCTGTGGCATTCATAATCATGCCCGGGGTGCAGAATCCACACTGCAGGGCATCCTTTTCCACAAAGGCTTTCTGAACCGGGTGAAGTTCGCCGTTGGAGGCGAGACCTTCAATGGTAACTACGTTCCGGTCCATGGCATCACTCATCTGGTAGGTACAGGATCTGACAGGCTGCCTGTCCAGAAGTATGGTACAGGCACCACAAACACCTATCCCGCAGCCATATTTGCTTCCCGTGAGACCAAACTGGTCCCTGAGTACCCAGAGCAAAGTAAGTGTGGGATCAATGGTAATCTCCGTTTCCTTACCATTTAGATTAAAACGAATAAGTTTTTCCATAGTTATATCAGTTTGTTGCGTTCTTATAATCTTCCCGGGTATCGATGTCCACAAGGATTCCTGGTTCATCTACATCTACTTCTAACACATCCTGGGAGAAATGGTGGCGAAGTGCCCTGAGGCCCTGTTCCAGGTCCAGTTTTTCGACCTCTTTCCGGTATTTCATATCCACAAGCAGGGGGTGCCCCCGGCGATGGTTATGTACCGGGATCACAATTCCAAATAATTCCTCATCATAAGCTTCAATCACAATGTTGGTAACAGCGGGGGGAATACCCGGCTGATCCCCCAGAAAAATCAGGGCTGAAACAGCATCAGCCGGAAGGGCTCTGATCCCGCAAATAATGGAAGAGAGCATCCCTTTTTCGTGTTCAGGGTTGTGACAGTGCTGAACCGGCCTGTCCCCGATGACCTTCAATATCTCTTCCTGCTTTGGTCCAAGCACCACCATCACATGATCAATGGAGGAATCAAGCACGTTATCAATGACTGTTTCAATGATGGTGCTCTTGGCAAAAGGCAATAAGAGTTTCTGACTGCCCATCCGCCGTGAAGAACCGGCTGCCAGTATAATGGCCCAGTTATTTCCCATCACTTTCCTTTTTATTGTTACGAACCTCTACCAGCTGAGCGGCAATGCTAATGGCTATCTCCTGGACAGTCTTGGAGCCAATGGGCAGGCCAATGGGGGTGTAAACGGATGCCCATTGATCCGGACTTGCCCAACCTTCATCGAGGAATTGTCTTTTCAGGATTCCCACCTTATTGGTGCTGCCGATCATACCAATGAAGGCTGCTTTTGATCCGATGCAGGCTCTCAGTGCTTCACCATCATGGGAATGCCCTCTGGTGACAATAACTATGTAGGTATCCGAATCCGGGTTCAGCTCCAGAAGCGCCTCCCCGATATCTTTCACAAGCAGGTGATCTGCATCCGGAATATGTGCTTTGCTGGCAAATTCCGGCCTGTCATCCACCACACTTACTTCGAATTCTAACAGCGAAGCTAAATGGGCCAGGGCCTTGCCTATATGGCCCCCTCCGGCTATAATCAAACGTGGCATGGCTTTGAAATCATCCAGGAAGGCCATTTTTACCTGGTGGTCGGGCATAGTTGAAAGATCAATCCCGGTGTATCCATGACTTACAGCATTTTTCAGATGCGATTCAACTACTTCCTTAAATGCCGGGTCCATACCGGCCGGAAGATTATCTGGTGAAGAAGCGGCGATCCAGTAGCGCCTGATGCTTCTGCCCTGGTCATGCTTCTGGCTGACTACCGTAAGAAGCTTTCCTTCCTCCCGCCTGGAAAGGCTAAGTTCCATTTCCTCCAGACAGTTTAGATGAGCAGCAGGGTCTGCATCCACCAGCACCCAGGCTTCGCCCCCGCAGATGGCACCATCGCTGCCTTGTTCAGAATCAAGATTGAAATAAAAATGGTCCGAGATTCCCGAGATCAGAACACTCTCCGCAATGTGCTGTACTTCCCCTTCCAGCATACCGCCTCCCACAGTCCCTGCAAGGAGACCCTTCTCTCCGAAAAGTGCTGAACTTCCAGGCTTCTGCGGGGTCGAACCTGCCGTTTGTACCACGGTAGCCAGCACGATTCCGGATCCTGAGCGGATCTTTTCAAGTATCGTATGGTAGATACTCCTCATGTAGTGATTTTACTCAGATAACTTAAATGATTCTGGCCATAGCAACAATAAAAAGTACGGGAGATAGTTTTCGGGTCAGCCCCCAGACAGATCCGACAGCTACAATAATTCCCAGATTTAATTTAAATGCAGAAATAGTCATAGTTGAAAGAATTAGCTGTATAAATATATGATTTTTATCGACTTCCCTGGCTTGAAATCCTTACTTGACATGAGCTTTTCTCTTACAGGCAGAATAAAGATCCTGCATACCCCGTTTTCTGGCTGCTTCTTAACAATATGGTGACAGAATTGTTATTTCCATTAAAGAAGCGATGGAAAATATGAAGCCTGCCAGTGGTATATTGAAAGTTGAACCTCTGGGCTTTCCCTGGTCAACTAGGGACCCATTTTTGTTTTGTGTCTATCACGCCGATGCTTATCCTGAAGGTAACGGAGCCTTTGGCCCGGTAAGTTCTCTTGGGGGACGAAACCTGGGGAATGATTTTGTCCTGAAGGATGGCTGGCGGATGTACCATGGCAAAACCGTTCCCGGATTTCCTGTTCATCCGCACAGGGGATTTGAAACAGTAACCGTTGTCAGAAAGGGCGTGGTGGACCACTCTGATTCTCTGGGCGGCGCCGGTCGATATGGACATGGGGATGTACAGTGGATGACTGCCGGCAAAGGCATTCAGCATGCTGAAATGTTTCCACTGATAGACCGGGAGGGACCAAATCCACTTGAACTTTTCCAGATCTGGCTTAACCTCCCGGGGAAAAGCAAATTTGTAGAACCACACTACTCCATGCTCTGGAAGGAGCAAATTCCCGTTGTAAGCATGAAGGACCCTAACGACAGGGTAACCCGGGTTGAGATTGTGGCCGGGTCCCTGGAAGGCTCTAAAGCCCCTGATCCGGCTCCGGATTCCTGGGCTGCAGTTACTGAAAATGAGGTGGCCATATGGTATATACAGATGGAGGCCTTAGCTACCTGGACCATTCCGCCTGCTTCTAAGGGAATAAACCGAACCCTCTATTTTTTTGAGGGGGCTCAGCTACAGATCAACGGGACTGCTTTTCGTCCCGGGCATGGAGTCGAGGTGGAAGCTCACCGGGAGTTGAAGTTGACCAATGGAGGCGGTGAGGGCCGAATACTTCTTCTCCAGGGAAAGCCCATTCTGGAGCCCGTGGCAAATTATGGCCCCTTTGTGATGAATACCATGGAAGAAATCCAGGAGACTTTCAGGGATTACCGGGAGTCTCAATTTGGAGGCTGGCCATGGCCAAGACCCGATATGGTTCATCCTCTGGAAAAGGGTAGATTTGCGCTGCATTCCAATGGCAGGGAGCAATTTCCACCAGGGGATTTGTAAGTTGTCGTACATTCGTTCGACTAATAGGAATGAGAGTGGTATATGCCACTCGGTTACCCGACCACATCTGAAATTATAGGAATATTTTAACGTGCAGTTAAATAAGACTGTAAGATGAAATATATGAACTATATATTGAAGTGTATGATCGTGTTTACCATCATCATCTTTTCAAAGATAATACCAGGATATTCACAAACCTGCTGCTCGGGAGGTGTCCCCTTATCGGGAAATATTGGATTTGAAGGTGCTCCCCAGGGAACCATTCAGACGGAGTTTAGTTATGACCTGAATTACCTGGCCACATTAAAAAACGGTTCCAAAATATATGAGGACGGAAGCAGGCAGAGGATTACCCATTCATTTTTACTAAAGGCAGGGTATAGTATCAAGCAATGGTTCGCAGTCGACGCGCTCTTTTCTTATGTGATACAGGGGAGAAAAATAAGCTTTGATGAACAAATCGACAGGGTGTCTACCCATGGCCCCGGAGATGCGGTTTTGATGGCAAAGTTTATTCTTTCAAGTTTATCTAAATCCGGGACAGAGTTGCAGTTGGGACTGGGACCCAAGCTACCCCTGGGGCGATCGGATTTGACCAATAATAATGACATCACTTTAAATGCGGACATGCAGCCTGGAAGTGGTTCATGGGATCTTATTGCCTGGAATTATTATGCCAGGCAATTTATCAAACGACCCACCATGGCTGCTTCGGTCACACTTGTGGGAAGGATTAACGGGATGAACAGGGAGTACCTGGGTGAGCAAAACTACAGATTTGGGAATTCTATGCAAATCTACCTGGGAATAGGAGACCAGCTTGCATGGAGTAAGATGATAATTTCACCCTCATTTTCTATTCGTTACAGGTATGCAGGCGGAGATCAGATAAATGGCCAGATACTTGATAATACCGGAGGTCAATGGATTAGTGTATTACCAGCTTTGAGTTTGAATCTCAGTCCGAATTCAATTTTAAACCTGGTTCCCGAGATTCCTCTATACAGCAATGTTGGTGGAACACAACTTACTCCAACTTTCAGGATGCAGCTTGGATTATATTATTCAATTAGCAGAATAAGTAACACAAAATCAAATACATATATATTATGAGACATCAATTGTTTTTTGCATTCTTATGCTCTTTCATGCTTCTCCGTGGATGTGAGAAAGAGCCTGATACAAATGGCGGCATATTCTCTGGAGGATCGGGCGGCCAGGATGCCTGGTCCATTCCACTGGATGAGATATTTGACGGGGGACCAGGAAAGGACGGTATTCCGGCTCTGACTGAGCCTGAGTTTATCCCTGCCGCATCAGCAGACTACTTAAATGACGATGACCTGGTTCTGGGCTTTGTGCATGGTGATGAAGTCAGGGCATATCCACATGATATCCTGGACTGGCACGAGATTATTAATGACCAGGTGGGCGATGTGAGTATCTCCGTTACCTATTGCCCCTTAACCGGAACAGGAATTGGGTGGGACCGGAAAATCGATGGGGAAGTAAGCACATTCGGAGTTTCGGGTTTACTGTATAACTCAAACCTGATTCCCTACGACAGAAAAACCGGAAGTAACTGGTCTCAGATGAGACTTGATTGTGTGAATGGTGAACTCAAAGGGAGCGAGGCAGAGACTTACTCCCTGATCGAAACTACCTGGCTTACATGGAAGGAGATGTATCCATCCTCAACAGTGGTCTCGCAAAATACGGGTTACAACAGGGCTTATGGGCGTTATCCTTATGGTAATTACCGTACAGACAACGATTACCTTATTTTCCCTGTGGCCAATGAAGATAACAGAATACCAAATAAGGAGCGGGTACTTGGAATCGTGCAAGGTGGAAAAGTCCAGGTCTACAGATTTAGCAGCTTGAGTAATTCACTTACGGTGATCAATGACAGGCTGATGGATACAAATGTGGTGATAGCCGGGGATAAGGAAGATAATTTCATGGTCGCGTTTATCAATGAAGCAGGTGATGGTTCCACACATTCATTCAGTGCCGTTCAGGGAATGTATCCGGTTGTGATGACTGATGAGGAAGGAAATATGTGGGATGTCAGCGGCAGGGCAGTGGATGGTCCGCGTAAGGATGCCCGCTTAAGTCCGGCTACTTCATTTATGGGGTACTGGTTCTCTTTTGCAGCTTTTTATCCCGATCTGACCATCTATGGTAGTTCATAGCTTTCGAACAATAACCAGGTGTCCGGATCAAGTATCAGCTCTGAAGGTTTGAAAGACGGTTTAAATGTAAAACTCTGGGAGGAGCTTTGAATAGGGAGAATTTCCCGGAAAACTTCGCCCTTGTTATTTCTGAATTCAATTTCAATGGGAAATTCAAACTGGTACTCCTTCTGGTGCTGCTGGATGATCATTTTGATCCTTTTGCCGCGTTTCTTCCAGCTTGCGGAAAGTACAGGATGACCTGGCTGGTAAAACCATTGATCAAAGAAGGCATCATACTGCCTGCCGCTCACAGACTCCACCACCTCCAGAAAATCCCCTGTCAGCGCATTGTTGTATTTGAATTTTTCATAAAAAGTCTGCACACATTCCTGAAAGTCTTCATCTCCCAGATCGTGTCTTAACATATGAAGCACCCAGCCGGCTTTTTCATAAGAATTACTATTCAGAAGCCTGGGGGACACGGAAAGGGAGGTATCTACTATGGGGGCCAGTCTCCTGCCTGCAAACCTGAGCACCTGTTCCCTTTCAGCCAGCATGGATTCCACAAATGCTTCACGGCCGTGTCTTTGCTCTATATAGATATCAGTAAGGTAGGTCGCAAACCCTTCGCTCAGCCAGATATGGTGCCAGTCCAGTTCAGATACTGCATCCCCGAACCACTGGTGTGCGATCTCATGGGCAAACAGACCTTCATGATCCTGTTTACCATTGACCGTTCTTTCATGGTAGAAAATGCAACTTGCATTTTCCATACCTCCATAAACGGTCCTGGATTGCACATTGGCCAGTTTTGCGTACGGAAAGGGAGCAATATAGGATTCAAAGAAGTCCAGCGGTAAAGTGGCAATGCTGTAATCAAAAAAACCTTCATCCCTGTTCTGGGGATAGACCCATGTGGAGACCGGAACTCCAGACTGACTTTGCATCTCCTCCACTGCAAAAGGACTTACCCCGATAACCATCAGTTTGCTGGATAGCGGAACAGTTGTCAGCCAGTGCGAATACACGCGTCCGTCCTCCCTTTTTTCACTTACCTTTTTTCCAACGGCCACGACCCCGTAGTGATCAGGAGCATTTACAATGAACTCCACAATGGCTTTATCTGAAGGGTGATCCACCAATGGCAGCCAGTGATGCCCCCGGTCTGGCCAGTTATCGCCAAAAAAGGTCCGGTCGCCAAATTTGTTAAGGGAGATAATCAGGCCATCGCCAGGTACTCCGCTATAGATGATCCTGTAGTTGCGCTTTACTCCTGCTTTTGTTTTCGGAATATTGAGCGTAATAAGGTCATCCTTGTGCCGGAAGCATAGCTCCAGGCCATCTTCGGTAATCTGCTTCACCGACATACCTTTTTTTTCCGCATCTGTGCAGGCAAGATCCAGCTGAAATTGCTCCATTTCCTTCCTGAAAGCAATCTCAATATCGGCCGTGCCCCGGATCACGTCACTGGTATCATTGAGGTCAATCTCGAAGCGGTAAGCGAGGACATCGATGGCTTCGTACCTCTGGTGGTGATCCTGACAGGGAGCAGACAGCTTTGCAAAAACCGACAGGAGCAGAATTAGTGTGGTTTTCAGGCCTTGTATCATCTTCTTCTGTAGAAAAACCCTGCAATTTATAAATATTCTATACATCCTGTTTTTTATAAATTTTATTTGTGGACAGCTCTGTATTTATGGATAAGGCCTTCATGGCGGCCTTTGTATTTGGAGGAAAAACGCCAGGTTTTATGCCGAAGGAAGGGGTATCCGGATTCCGGTGGCAGACAGCTCAAGCCTGAAGGATATCTTCAGCTGATTGATTTTAAACTGGCTTATTAATTTTTCTTATAGCTGATGGCCATGCCTCCTCCGGAGTTGTCCACCGTGGTTTCAAAGTTTTCCAGCCCCAGAAGAAATTGCAGGTAAGAGTAGTTGCTGCCACGTCCCCCCCTGTCCGATACATTGTGGGTCGCGTAGCATCCTCCCACCTTTAATTTGGGCTCCACCGCTTCAAAATAATTCTGATACCAGCCCTTGTCCGCATCGCTGAAAACAAAATCAAAGGGGCCCTCCAGTTTGGGGACCAGCTCATGTGCGTCGGCAAGGCGCGCATCAATTAAATGATCAACTCCGGCCTCTTTGAAGTTCTCAAGGGCTTCCTGGTGCCTGGTTTTGTCAATGTCGATGGTAATTAATTTCCCTCCTGTTTTACTAAGTGCCCATGCCATCCAGATGGTTGAATGGCCGGTGGAGGTTCCAATTTCCAGGACTTGCTGATAGTTGTTTTCCAGAATAAGCCGGTACAAAAGCTGTCCGTCCGAGGAGGGTACATTCATGTCATACCAGCCCCCATGTTCCTGGAAAAAGGTTTCTACCTTTTTATCCAGCTCAGTTTGCGTGGTCTGCTGGGAGGAGCAGGAGAGCGAACTCAGGATGATTATTCCGATAATAAAGATCTCTTTCATGGCGTTCAGCTAGGTATACTCAAATGTATGCCATTTATCTAAAAATTTACCGATAAATCCCTCACTTTAACATCTTTCAGGGATTATTATCTACTGTTGAAAATGAAAAATTAGTACAATAAAGCATAGTGAACACCCACATCTGACCGGGGAGCCCTTGTGATGACAATGTCTGACGCTTCATACGAAGAACGCATTCTTACAGAGGCTTTTGGCAATCATTATCTGGAGTATTAAAAGAAGACCGGTTTGCTCTTCCCAAAACTCCATCCCCATGAAGCATTAAGCCCTAAGCTTTAAACGCATATTTGTACAGGGTGGCCAGATTGGGTTTCTGTCCCTGGATCAGGATGGCGGTCCGGAAGATCCGGGCCGCGATCCAGACGGTAAATATGGTAAAGATGGTAACACCTATTAGTCCAACAATGGGTTGCCACACAGGAATGGTAACAGATGTAGCCAATCTAAGAACCATTAGCATAGGTGTGAAAGGAGGGATCAGGGACATGGTTGTAGCCAGCGTTCCGGTAGGATCTGCAATAATGGGGGCCATAACAAACATGGGAAGAATGGCAGGAAGAATTCCGGGAAAAGTAAGAGATTGCGCATCCTTATTATCGTTACAGGTGGCACCAAGGGCGGCCATGCCCGATCCAACCATCAGAATGTTCAGGACGGTAAATATGAAGAACCAGGGCAATACGTCTATGGGAATCAGAGATTCCATTCCTATGTATTGAAGGGTAGCAACACCAGCTCCCACATAAATAGCCGCGGTGGTCAGGGATACACCAATGCCTCCCAAAACTTTACCCATCATAAACTGGAATGGGGTGACGGTGCCCAGAAGCACTTCGGCGATCTTTTCACTCTTCTCCTCCATAACATTGGTTAGCTGGGGAATGGCGCTCATTAATACCAGAATAAACATCAGCAGCAACATAATGTAGGGCACCAGGAAGGTCTGAAGCTCATTTGTTTTTTCGGCATCTTGCTGTTCTCCGGTTTTCTCATCCACGGAAAAGAGACCCATTCCTTCCACACCGATCCACCACATTAGATTCTTGGTCTGGATCTCATCCAGGTTTAATTCTGCAGCACGTATATTCTGAACCCTGTTATTTACCACGTTCTGGAACCAGTAGCGGCTATCGTCATCAAATGAATGCTGGGAATAGTATTTTATATAGGCTTCATTATCTTCACCGGCCGGGTACAGGATGTCGGGACCAATTTCAATAAAGGCATGAAGTTCCTGGGATTCCACTCTTTCTGACAGGGCCAGGTACTGGCTTTGCGGGTCCTGCGGATCGGCATCAATGAATTCAACCACAAAGGCTGCGTCAATTTGCTCTCCGGTATGGGAATTGAAGATCTCCTCATTGTTCCTGGTCTCCAGGGCTTCATTCAACGGAGCAGTCATCAGTCCGGAATGGTCAATGACAACGAAATGCTGGTCGTCCGTATCCTTATTATTTTCCATGATAACCATGGCGGCGAATCCTCCTCCCATCATGATGGGGACCAGTATCAGGCTGATGATAAAACTTTTGGTTCTTACCGCGGCTCGGTATTCGCGTTTAAAAAGGGTCCAAATTTTACTCATTGCCAGCCTCCTTTCTTTCCGGAGATGCAATCCGGATAAATATATCGTTGAGTGATGGTTTGGTAATTTCGAATCTGCTGATTCTGGTTTTCTTCAGAAGCTCCGTCAGTACCTTCTGGGGATCCACTCCTTCTTCCAGGCGGATCTCCTGAAGTTTGCCAAAATTATTCACGTTTTCAATTCCTTTGAGATCTATCAGAGCTTCAGCTCCCATTTCTGACTGGATCCGAAGGGTGTCATTGCCATAATGATCCTGGATATGATCCAGTGTTCCGTCCAGCACTTTTTTCCCTTTGTCGATCATGAAAATGTAGTCGCACATCCTTTCAGCCATGGCCATGTCGTGGGTGCTGAAGATGATGGTGGCCCCTTTTTGCTGCAGCTCCAGTATGATATCCTTCATCATATCGGCATTGATCGGGTCCAGGCCGCTGAAGGGTTCATCCAGGATGATCAGCTCGGGTTGATGCAGAATGGTGGCAATAAACTGCAGCTTCTGCCTCATACCCTTACTGAGGGTTTCCACCTTTTTCTCTTTGTAGGCTTTCAGCTCCAGGCGGTCCAACCAATAATTTATTTGGCCGGGCAGATCAGTTCCGTTGTTCAGCTCCCCGTGAAACTGTAATAATTCCCCGATTTTCATCTTTTTGTAGAGACCCCGCTCCTCGGGAAGGTAGCCCACATTTTTAAGACGTTCGAAATTAGTTTCCTGGCCGCTGACCAGGAGCTTCCCCCTGTCGGGATACATGATCTTCATGATCATGCGGATGGTGGTGGTTTTACCAGATCCATTGGGGCCAATAAAGCCGTAGATGCTTCCTTTGGGGACTTCCAGAGAAAGATCATTAACAGCTTTTACCGATCCAAAAGTTTTGGTTATGCCGGATAATTCAATAATATTTATCATGAAAAATAACTTATGGGAAGCCTAAGTTATATATTTCACAGAATAAATTCATTGAATAGGGCCAAATTTACATTCGGACTACTCTTCCATGGTAGTCAGGTCGCCTTCTTCCTGTCCCAGGGCCCTTGCTTTCAGAACCCGTCTCATGATTTTTCCGCTCCTTGTCTTCGGCAGGGAATCTGCAAAAACAATAAATGCAGGTTTGGCTATGGGACCAATTTCATCGGCAACATGCTGTTTTAAATCGGTGGCCAGCTGGTCAGATTCACTGAATCCGTCCTTCAGGATCACCGTGGCATGGATGATATTGCCTTTCAGCTTATCGGGCAATCCAATTGCAGCAGCTTCTGTGACTGAAGGATGACTTACCAGGGCGCTTTCTATTTCTGCCGACCCAAGCCTGTATCCGCTTACTTTTAGCACATCATCGTTCCGGCCGATAATCCAAACATAGCCATCCTTATCTATTTTAGCCGAGTCGCCGGTCAGGTACCAGCCCTGTTTCTTATAGGTCTGCCAGTATTTTTCGATGAAGCGGTCAGGATCCCCAAGGATGGTGCGAGCCATGCCCGGCCAGGGATTCTTGATCACCAGGTTTCCTTCCATATCACTCCCCGCTTCTTTGCCCGATTCGTCTACCACGGAAATTTCATTTCCGAAAAAGGGCTTTGTAGCTGAACCCGGTTTCAGGGGGGTGACAGGGATAGGAGTGATCATGAAACCACCCGTTTCGGTTTGCCACCAGGTGTCCATGATTGGACAGTTATTTTTCCCAATTACTTCGTGGTACCAGAGCCATGCTTCCGGATTGATGGGTTCGCCAACCGATCCAAGAAGCCTCAGCGAACTAAGGTCATGTTTATCGGCCCAGGAGGCTCCATAGCGCATGAGGCCCCTGATGGCTGTGGGACTGGTGTAAAAAATATTGATTCCATATTTTTCGACCATCTGCCACCAGCGATTGGGATAGGGATGGTTGGGTGCTCCCTCATAGAGTAAAGTGGTGGCCCCGTTGATCAGGGGACCATATACAATATAGGAATGGCCTGTAATCCAGCCAGGATCGGCAGCACACCACCACCTGTCAACAGGCTTAATATCAAATACATATTTAAAGGTACTTGAAGCATAAACTGAATATCCACCGTGGGTATGTACCAGACCCTTGGGTTTTCCTGTGGTACCACTGGTATAAAGGATAAACAGGGGGTGTTCTGCATCTGTTTGTTCGGTTTCGCATTTGGAAGAGGCAATAGGCATCCCCATCAAATCATGCCACCAGAAATCCCGGTCATTTTCCATGTAACACTCTTCTCCTGTGCGTTTCACGGCAATACATACATTGATGGTTGGGGACCGGCGCATGGCTTCATCAGCAATGGCCTTCAACTGGGTGGGTTTGCCTCTTCTGAATCCACCATCGGCCGTGATAAGTATATTACTGTGTGCATCAGCAATACGCTCTGCAAGGGCCTCCACACTGAAGCCCCCGTAAACCACACTGTGAGCAGCTCCAATTTTGGCACAGGCCAGCATGGCTATGATGATTTCAGGAATCTGGGGCATATAGATGGTCACAATATCTCCCTTTTTGGCACCCATGGCTTTGAGCACGTTGGCAAACTTGGAAACTTCCCTGTTCAGGGCAAAATAAGAGTAAGTCATTACATCGCCGGGTTCTCCTTCCCAGATGAGAGCCAGCTTATTTTTTGTCTCTGATTCCAGATGCCGGTCTATGGCATTGGCCACAATATTGGTCTTGCCCCCGGTAAACCAATGGTAAAATGGCTTATTTCTGTCGTCAAGTACTTTATCCCATTTCTGATACCAGCTGAGTTCTTCAGCCTCCCTGGCCCAGAATCCTTCTCTGTCGGTGATGGATTCCTTGTAGAGTTTGTCATAATCTTTGATGTGTGCACTCTTAATTACCTCTTTGGATGGGTGATAGAGCGAATTTCCTGATTTTGAAACCGATGATTTAGCCATATGCTTAGTTTTAGATAAGTATTGAACGGATTAGCACTAGAATTGTTCATCTAACTTAAGTCCAGATTGTTAAATATACAATTTATACCAGAATGGACCAGTTGTTCCTAAGGGCGATCTTCATGAGGCGCTTGTCTGGCGAGACCGCCACGGGATGTCCGACAGCTTCCATCACATAACGGTCCGTATGGGAGTCGCCATAGTACCAGGCATCTTGGGGATCGTACTCATTTTTACGGCAAAAGGCTAACATCTGCACTTTTTTCTCCGGACCATAGACCAGCTTTCCATAGGTATGGCCGGTTAATAAGCCATCCTTAGATTCCAGCTGCGTACAGATCATCTCATCAAGTCCCATATACTCTGTTACTGGCTGACAGATGGGAGCAGTGGCCGAAGAGAGCAATACCACAGCTCCATTTTTTGTGCGGTGTTCCCGGATCGTATCCAGGATCCTTGGCCTGATGGTTTCCTTGATCCTGCTATGGAAAATATCCAGGGCAAGAGCCTTAATTTCAGTCTCTTTCAAACCCTTCAGCCAGGAGAGCATCCTGTTGATCATTAGGGTGGGATTGCCAATGTTAAGTTTATAGAGAATGGAGAGCCAGACTGCCTGACGGTATTGTCTTTCGCTCATAACCCCCCGTTTCCTGGCTTCCATCACAAGGTGGGTAGCACTGTTCCCGTCCAGAATAGTGTGGTCCAGATCATAGAAGGCGGTATATTCGAATCTAGGCATTGAAGAAGTGCTTCCCTTCCGGATTATATATAATCTTGAGTGCCTGTGGCAATAAACTTACTTCAAATTTAGTGTCAAAATATAATTCTCCGTCCACATGGAAGGGAACTTTTTTCCCAAAATCCACCGATATTTTTTCGGTCTGGTAATATTCCACTTTCTTATCCGCAATATGCGTGCCTTTTGGCACCATGGAGAGAATCTTAAAACGTTGCAGCAGGTTTAATTTCTTGATCATGCACACATCCAGCAGCCCGTCGTTTGCTATGGCCCCGGGAGTAAGAAAGAAGCTGCCTGCAAAACGGCGGCCAATGGATATGGTATTGATAAAACAGTCGCTTTCCTGAACCTGATCGCGGGAGTTAATGGTGACTTTTCCCTCCTTATAGAACAACAGGGTTTTAACGATGTGCCAGATATATTTTCCTTTTCCGCCCCCCTTTGCCACTTCTCCCGGATCCACATAATTTTCAGCAGCCACCTGGGCATCAAAACCCAATCCCATTCCGTTGAGGAAATAGAGTCCGTTAACCTCTCCCACATCCATGTTAATCATGGATTGCTGGAAGAAAATGTCCCAGTGCTCCTGGCTAAACCGATCGGGGAATCCAAGAATCTGAATAAAATCATTGCCGGTGCCTGCCGGAATCATGCCTGTGCATACATGCTTCTGTCCGATTAAGGGGCGGGCTACTTCATTCATGGTACCATCTCCTCCCACAGCTATTATGTTGGTATAGCCATTTTCCAGGCTGGATCTTGATAATTCCATGGCATGATCGTGTCGCTCGGTGACACAAATGGAGGCATCCAGGGAACGCTGTCCAAGTTGTTTCTCCAGAACCGGCAAAAGCGATTTTCCGAATCCGCCACCAGCGGTGGGATTCAGGATGAAACACCATTTTTCCTTAGTTTCCATAATTATCCAGATCTGTGTTTGCAGATTCAATCGCAGCACTTACCCGGGCCATGATTTCCTGATCGCTTTGCCGTGCCAGTAAAGCTCCATCCATGGGAGGATGTATGATCACCGAAAGTCGCGATCCAAAGTGAATGCTGAATCTGTTTTTTGGTTTGAGTTTGTAAAATCCATTGAGCGTCACTGGAAGTATATCAAGTTCAGTAGCCCTGAGCAGGTGAATGAATCCCCGGTAAAAGGAGTTGAGTTTGCCGTCAAGGGTACGGGTACCTTCAGGAAAGATGGCAACTGTTTGTGTTTTTGCCTTTTCCTCCAGGCTCTCAAGCATAATTCGTGTATTCTTAACATTACTGATTGTCATAGGAATATAATCAGTCATCAGGAGCATTTGTTTAACCAATGGAATTCTGAGCAGGCGTTCATGTCCAAACCAGCTTACATCCGGATAAAAAGCCATGATAGCGATGATGTCAAACATGCTTGCATGATTGGCCAGCAGGATATAGCGCTCTTCCTTTTTGATGTTTTCCCTTCCCTCGATCCGGACTTTTTTGCCCATCAGCGGAAACATTGATTTAGCCCAGAGGCTCATCAGAATCCTGATCCCACGCCTGAATCGCATGTAAGCCATAATAAGAATCAGGAGAACAACTACGGCTGTATAGGAGTATAGCAGCAGGTAGACAGGGGCTGACAGAATGATATGAATTCCACGGTTTGGCATGTGGATTAATATACAACATTAATTCCATTTGCCCGGTTCAATCCGGCCTTCCAGCCAGTCTATAATATCCTGGTCGGGAGCCCCTGCAAAGAAGTCATAAGCACTGAGTTTTTCAAGGGAATCCACCGGGAGGGCAAAGTGGATCAGCTCCTCGGAGGAAGCAGAATTTGGCAGCAGGAAGGCAATCATATCATGGTCGGGCGGGGAAAGGTCCACCAGTACCTTGAAGTAGAACCCCGGCACGCCAACACCATTGACCCCGATAAGAGAATCTGCAGGTGAAAAAAGTGGTCCGGTGATTACGTAAAGACTATCTTTTTCCAGGGCCCAGTTCCTGACCGCCGTCTCCAGCTTGCGCCAGATACCACGGTTAAATGCCGGAAGCTGGGGACTCATATTTGACATCAGGAAAGACTGGCTCATGGCAAGCTCACTCCACTTCATATCACCTGCTGGAGCCAGGTGTCCCCGGTCAAATCCGGACCC
>CAYWGP010000224.1:0-23074 GCA_964458155.1 uncultured Bacteroides sp. | reverse complement strand
CCGATGAGACGGTAATTAAGTGGGGACTGGGACTTGCAGTGGGGGATACCCTTCACTATATCAATTCCAATGGGGAGCAGATGAATCTCCTGCTTATCGGGGGACTGGCCCCATCCATATTCCAGGGAAATGTGCTGATTGCCGACAGGCGCTTCCTGGAGCAGTTTCCGGAAAGCAGCGGCACCCATATATTCCTGGTGGATGGAGTTCTGGCAGATACAGCCATGATTCAATCGGAACTTGGAAGGGGAATGCGCGACCTGGGCTGGGATATGGAGCTTACGGCCGAGCGCCTGGCGGAGTTCAATTCGGTGACCAATGCCTACCTCTCCATCTTTATGGTGCTGGGAGCTCTTGGCCTGCTGGTGGGGACTTTTGGACTGGTAGTGATACTCTGGAGAAGTGTGATGGAACGAAGCCGTGAGATTGCCCTGCTAAAGGCAGTGGGCTATGGACGGAAAGAGATTCGCAAACTGGTGGTAAGAGAATATATGTTCCTTCTTCTGATGGGCATCGGTACGGGCTTTGTATCTGCCATCGTGGCCACACTCCCCTCCATCGTAAATGCCCATACGGGAACTTCCTTCTCCTCCATTCTTATCTGGCTCCTGGTCCTGGTGGCCAATGGCTGGATCTGGATTCAACTGGTGACACGTTCTGCACTCAGGAATGAATCAATTTATTCCGCTCTCAGGAACGAATAATCCATAATTATCTATCTTAGGGTAGATGAAAAAACTCCGGGCTGATAACATCGAGGCATGGAGCTCATGGCTCCGGAAGAATCATGACCGCGCGGATGTGGTCTGGCTGGTCTTTCGCAAAAAAGGAAGCGGACAGGTTCCTTTTGGCTACCAGGAGGCGCTGGATGAGGCACTTTGTATGGGTTGGGTAGACAGCCTGCTGAAAAAGATCGACGAGGCCACCTACATGCGGAAATTCACTCCCCGTAAAGCCACAAGCACCTGGTCGGATCGAAACAAGGAGCGGGTGGAGCAGCTGATCCTTGAGGGCAGAATGATGCCTCCGGGGATGAAGACCATTGAGGTGGCCCGGGAAAACGGCATGTGGGATAAAGGAGTGAAGCCGCCGGAGGTGGATGAAAGCCTTCCCGGTGCGCTGCTTTCGGTTTTTCAGGACAACATTCGGGCAAGGGATCATTATTTTGCTTTGCCAGTCAGGGCACAGAAGCAATTCAATATCTGGATCAATATGGCCAAAAGGGCAGAGACAGTTCGAAAGAGAGTCGATGAATCCATTGGCCTCCTGGAGAAAGGGAAGGAACTGGGACTTAAATAAATTTTACCACGACTATAAAAATGAGCAAAAAAGAAACTGTACTGCTGACCGGGGCATCCGGATCCATGGGATTCGAGACCTTTAAACTGCTGTGGGAAAAGAGGGACCGTTACAATATTGTGCTCTTGCTGCGCCCTTCAAAAAAGAACAGGAAGAAATTCCGCAAGTATGAACAAATGGCCGTGAAATCTGATAAGGGTGGTTTGAATTCTGATACGGGCGGTTTGAAAATTGTATGGGGCGATGTACTTAAGCGTGAGGATGTGGTGGAGGCCTGCCGGGCAATTGACTGGTGCCTGCATCCCATGGCCCTGATCTCGCCCGAAGCGGACCGCAACCCCGAAATGGCCGACCTGGTGAATGCCAGAGGTACGGCTTACCTGGTGGAGGCTATCGAAGCTGAGAATCCGGATCATATCAGGCTGGTCTATGTGGGAACAGTTGCAGAGTATGGCGACAGACTTCCTCCGGTGCATGTGGGACGTACGGGCGATCCTGTGATCCCAAGTGTTTATGATCATTATGCCATCAGCAAGCTTAAGGGTGAACTGGCTGTTATGCAATCGCGTATCAAACACCGGGTGTCAATCAGGCAAACCTTTATCATGATCCCTGACCTCTTATCTCTGAAGGACCCAATCATGTTCCACCAACCCATTAATTCCTTTATGGAGAACATCACTGCCCGTGATTCGGGCCGGCTCCTGGTCAGCTGCCTTGAGCTAAGCGATGATTCCGATTTCTGGGGAGGCTACTACAATATATCAGGCGGACCGGCCTGCAGGACCACCTTCCTGGAGTTATTGGATGGAATCTACAGTATGCTGGGGATCCGATACAGAAAGGTTATGGAGCGCCGGTGGTTTGCACTGAAGAATTTTCATATGCTTTTCTACGAAGACTCGGAAAAGCTGAACGACTATCTGCATCATTGGGATGGTGGACAATCTTTGGAAGGATATTACATGGAGGTGTGGAAGAAATTACCATGGTACCTGAAAGCAACCGCCTGGTATGCCAAGCATATTCCTCCTTGCAGGAAACTTGTGGAGTCCATAACAAGAGCTCAGCTTAAAAAACTGGCCTATCACAAGGACGGTACCATGGGATGGATCGAAAGCAACAACAAAGGAAAGATTAAAGCCTTCTATGGATCCCTGGAAGCCTACCGCAATATACCTGGTTGGGATGAGGCCATGCCTTCCCTGGACCATACACAGCCCTTTACCAGGCTCGATCATGGCTATGATGAGTCCAAAGAAAAGCTGGAACTGAAGGATCTTCAGCAGGCAGCTCTCTTCAGGGGCGGTGAGCTGGTTTCCAATGAGTGGAACGGTAAAATGAACCAGCCATTATCCTGGATATGCTGCCAGGAACATCCATTTCAGATGAGCCCTCATGCGGTTCTGAAAGGGGGCCACTGGTGCCTGGAGTGTATCTCACCACCCTGGAACCACCATCTGGTGGTAGAGAAGAATCGCTTTGCAAAACAGGTTTTGGAACCTCAAAGAAAAATCTAAAAAATATTGAAATGAAAAACAAAATCACTTTCCTGGCAATGCTGTTTGCTATTACTTTATTTGCACTGACTTCCTGCACTCAAAACGCTCCCCGGAGTGGCGAATCCTCCGGCTCAATTGAAGGAATGTCTGAAGAGAGATTGGAGCGTATAGATGCCATGTTGAACGAAGCCATAGCGCAGAATCAGATTCCCGGGGCAGTAGCGCTGGTTGCCCGCAATGGCAAAATTGTCTATCACAAGGCCTTTGGAATGGCAGATAATGAAGCAAACAGGAGCCTGCAGCCTGACGATATTTTCAGGATTGCCTCACAGACCAAGGCCATTACTTCCACCGCGGTGATGATGCTCTGGGAAGAGGGAAAATTCAGCCTGGATGATCCCATATCCAAATATATTCCCGGGTTTGAAAATGCAGTAATCTTTGAATCCCTTAACGAAGCGGATTCATCCTTCACAGGGAGGCCAGCTTCAAAACCCATAAGCATACGTCACCTGCTGACCCATACCTCCGGGATTGGATATGGGATGATAGATGACGATAACTTCCGAAAGATCTACCAGAAAGCGGGGATCATTGATGCATTTACAACAGAGGATGTAAGCATTGAAGAAAACATTAAAAAACTGGCCCGGCTTCCCCTTCATCATGAACCCGGCGCAAAGTTCACCTATGGCGAAGGCCTGGATGTGCTGGGTTATTTAATAGAAATTGTATCCAGAATGCCTCTGGATCAGTTTTTCAAGGAGCGGATCTTTGATCCCCTGGGAATGGAGGATAGTTATTTTTACCTTCCTGAGTCCAAAACGGACCGTCTGGTTCCTGTTCAGACTAAAAAGAACGGGGCATGGGCTAAGTATACAGCCAGTACTTTCTTCGATCCGGATTATCCGGTCAAAGGTGCCATGAGTTTCTTTTCCGGGGGTGGCGGACTATCCAGTACGGCGAAGGATTATGCAAATTTCCTGCAGATGTACCTGAATAATGGAGAATATAATGGAGTGCGACTGCTAAGCAGAACCACCGTCCAGACCATCATGTCCAACCAGGTTGGAAACCTGCTGGGAGAGTCAGGGACCTATTATGGTTTAGCTTTTGGTGTCCTTGATAAAAAGGGTGCTGGTATGGGAGGCAGAAGCAGCGAGGGAACATTTGAATGGGGAGGGTACTTCAATACCCAGTACTTTGCCGACCCTGTTGAGAACGTCATAGGAATCTTAATGAAACAGACCCAGGATACCTGGTCAGATGAGACAGGGTGGAAGTTCCGTCTGCTGGTTGGTCAGGCCATTGATGATTGAGCGAGCTGGTTGACTTTCATTAATACATGTCTTAACTTGCAGTTAACTAAGCTGCTTGTTCTATGTGGCCTTCAGAGCTGGTTTCAGTGATTTACACCGGTGCAATTCCTTTTCGGGTATTAACCCTTTCCCTGACCAGTAAACCTTTATCCCTACTCTAAACACAGTTCAACAATGACTGTCCCCACATTATAAACAATATTAATTTTCTAAAACTTAGCATTATGAAGAAATTGTTTGTTTTACCTTTTATCCTGATTCTCCTGGTGAGCTGCCAGGATAAGCAGGCACTTGCAGAGCTTGAGAATCTAAAGGCGCAAATAGCGATTGAGGAGCAAAATATAGCTCTTGTGAAGAAATATGTTGAACTATGGAACAACCACGAGTTGGAGAATATCAGTGAATTCGTAGATCCTGAATTAAAACTCTTTTTGCCTTCCAACACTGCCAATCCCATGACGCCGGATCAGTTTAAGGGTTGGTATGAGATGATTTATGAGGGATATCCGGACATTAATTATGAAATTAAGGAAATTTTTGCTGACGGGGACAAAGTAAGTGTAAGGTGGGTTTGCACGGGGACTCATTCAGGTGATAATATGGGCATTCCTGCAACAGGGAAGAAGATAGTTGGCAGTGCTGTTGAAATCTACCTGATTAAGGATGGAAAGATCGTTGAGGAAAGAGCCGAAACGGATGCTATTGGATGGAATCAACAGCTGGGTTATACGCTTGTTCTGGAGGAGAAATAGGCACCGGCGGACCATTCGATTGGAAAAATAAAGAACGTTTTTCGTATTCACTATTCCATAAAATATCGAGCTATGAAAAAACACCCTTATGCAGTCTTTCTTTTGCTTGCCTTCTGCATTGCTTGTAATCAGCAATCTGATGAAGGTGCTTCCACTACAGACGTCAGGAGTGCAGATCCCATAGAAGGTGTTTGGGAACTCACCGGTCACTATTGGGTTTTAGAGGATGATACTATTTATGCTGATGAAATTGGTGTACAGCATAAAATCTATTTTGATGGTTATGTGATGTGGACATCTGATCCCGCGCCCGATTCATCAGAGTGGCATGGATATGGAACTTACCGGCTTAGCAATGATACGCTTATTGAAAAGCTTTCATCCATGTCATTGCCAATGAAGCTAGCCATGGGAGCAGAAGACGAAGTCATGCTCAAAGTTGAATATGACCAAAACTTCTACAAGCAAGAGATGGAGCAAGTGTTTCGCGACACTGTTTACCGGGCCATTGAAGAGTGGAAGAAGCTTAATTCTGAATGAGCGAGATATAGATGTACCTGGCACTGGTATATTTTCCGAATTATGAACATGAAGGCTTTCATGCCTTTCGCTTTACCTATGAGCCTTATGCCGCTCTTCTTCGGGAGCATCTGACCTTTGTATTCCCGGTCCCGGAAAGCATTGGAAGAGAAGCGCTGGAAAAGCACATTTCGGAAGTGCTCAGTCTCTGGAATCCCTTTGAAGTGCACTTCAGTCAGCTTGAAAAAACGGTGGATCACTGGTTGTTCTGGACCCTGGATGCCGGTAGGTATCAACAGGCCAGAAAGGAGTTTGAAGCAATGAACATTGACCTGTGGTGCACTGTTAATGAACTGACCCTGGTAAAAGTCAATGCTGAGTATAGCAAATGCTCAGAACTTAAAAAATTTAAAATTTGATGAAAATCCGCCATCTGAGTATTATTAGTCTGATCCTGATCTCCAACCTGAGTTTATTATCCGCCCAGGACAATAAAGGAGAGTTAAAAAGCAATGAGACTTTATCCTTTGAGATTCAGAAGAATGAATCTAATCTCTTCACTATTGATCTGAAAAAGGATCGGTTTGCCCTGTTAAAGCTATCTCAGCGAGGAATCGATTTAATCATTACAAGCTTTGATCCTGCCGGAGAAGAGATGGAGAGTTTTGATTCTCCCAACGGTAAAAACGGACCGGAGTTCATTACAATTAATTCCGAATCTGCAGGAAAGTACAAACTTGTGGTAAAACCTCTGGATGAATCGCAAGCTGCAGGATTCTATGACCTGGAGATTATTAAGATTGAGGCAAGAGCCAAAACGAAAGAGGGACAGGTAGACCAGATGTTTGCACTCTGGGATAATAATACCACTCCGGGAGCTGCTGTGTCTGTTGTGAAGAATGGGGCTATACTGTATAAAAACGCATACGGGATCTCTAACCTTGAATATGATATACCCATTACACCGGCCACTGTTTTCCATATAGCCTCCATATCCAAACAGTTCACTGCATACTCAATACTTCTGCTTGAGAAGGATGGAAAGCTTCAACTGGACGATGATATCAGGAAGTACATCCCCGAAGTCCCCGATTTTGGAAAGACAATTACTTTAAGACAGCTGGCCAACCATACAAGCGGACTGCGTGATCAATGGAATCTTCTGGCTCTTGCCGGATGGCGCATGGATGATGTGATCACCAGGGAGCAAATCCTTAAGCTTATCAGCAAGCAAACGGAACTCAATTTTGATCCCGGTGAAGAATATCTTTATTGTAATACTGGATATACCCTGCTGGCTGAGGTTGTTGCCAGGGTTTCGGACTTATCATTTGCACAGTTTACCGAAGACCGGATTTTCAAGCCCCTGAACATGAGCTCTACCCTATTCTATGATGATCACGAGCTAATTGTAAAAAACAGGGCTTATTCATATCATCCGGATTCTACCGGGTATAAAAAAAGTGTGTTGAGCTATGCAAATGTTGGAGCAACCAGCCTGTTTACCACCGTGGAAGATTTGAGTCTCTGGGCATTAAACTTTGAGGATCCAAAAGTGGGTGATGCTGCCATGGTTAAGAAGATGAAAATCAAGGCAGTCCTTAATAACGGGGACACAATCGACTACGCCCTGGGCCAGAGTGTATACAAGTACAAGGGATTGAATCAGGTAGGTCACGGAGGTGCTGATGCCGGCTACAGGACAAGTATATTAAGATTCCCGGAGCAAAGGTTCTCCGTAATTGTCTTCAGCAACAATGGCACATTCAATCCCTCGGGAATAGCCATGAAGATTGTTGGTATTTATTTGGAAGATGAGTTGGCTTCCGAAAAGCCTGAACAGGAGAAACCGGAGGTGAAGCCTGGAGAGCTTTCCATCGATACAGATACATTGATGGCCTATTTGGGTGACTTTGAGCTGGGGCCGGGTTTCATCGTTAAGATCCTGATGAAAGATGAAGGTCTTGTTGCCCGGGCAACCGGACAGGAAGAGGTTAAACTTGAGCCATTGTCAGGCTTTGAATTCGAAGTGGTGGGTGTAAATGCCAGCGTATCCTTTCACAGAGATGACTCTGATGTGGTTAATTTGATGAAGCTTTACCAGGGAGACCAGGTAATGGATGCTTACAGGATGGTTCCTTTTGATGTTGAGTCTGTGGATTTAGCAGAATTTACCGGACTGTATTACAGCGACGAGCTGTCCACGACATATGAATTTGTCATTGAGAATGGGGGCCTTATTGCCAGGCATCAGAGGCTCAGTGACATAAAATTATCTCCTGTGAAAAAGGATATGTTTACCGGAGATGCCTGGTTCTTCGGACAGGCTGAATTTGTCAGAGATGATGCCCTTAGCATTACCGGATTCAAAATCTCCAGCGGCCGCGTAAGGGATCTTCAATTTCAGAAAATAGCGAACTAGCTCAGTACCCTGTGTCGAGCTTAAGGGTAAAGGGCCAGCCGGGGAACTGGGCGGCGCCCTTTTCCAGGACAAATACATCGCGTGGCCAGCACTCGAATGTGACTTCCCTGAGGGTCTTGTGGAAGCGGATCAGTCCGAAGCCGGCTCCATCTGAAGCATTTTCGGGATTGGCATAGGCGTATATGGTGATGGGATTTCCCATACCATCGTAGTAGTCACCGGTCCAGGGCAGGGGACTGTCCGGATCGGGATTGTTTCCGGGTAGTTCATCTTCTGGCCACCACCACCGCTTGTAGATGGTATTTACACTGGCCGGAACGATAAAAGCCCAGGGTCCGTCTCCGAAATCCTCAATGCCATGTTGAATAACCGTAGCCAGGTGCTGGTCGCCCCCGATGTGGATTGCGCCGGCTTTCCTGATGGCCCTCAGTGCCTTCTTGCGGCCGGTCTGCGGCCAGCCATTGGAATCCAGATCGGCATGCAGCCTGTTGTCGACACTGCCATGCAGATGTGCTGCACCGCAGAATCCGGTTTGAGAGAGCACTGCCCGCATCTTTACGCCTTCGTTCCAGGTACCCCACTGGTTCAGGAAATCCAGCTGTCGCTTGCCCAGCAATACCAGTCCGGGCACATCGATGGTGGAGGGATCGTAGGCCGGATCGTTTATATGATCGGGACGGGGGCCCTGCTGTGGGATCTTCCCTGCCGGTCCTGTTTTGAACTTGCGGTCTTCCAGAATGGCAAAATCCACCTCACCCAGCAGCAGGTTTGTATAGTAGACCCCGATGCCCTGTCCGATGGGCGTGGGATCGAAGGGATCGGGAAGGTTGGCGGTCTGGCAGCGCTCCACCATCTTTACATATTCGGGATGATAGGTATAGCCCCCATCGGATGCGCCGCTGAGGGTGGATACTTTTCCGCTTTCTCCCCAGAGGTTGGGCTGACCGATATCGTGATCGTCAGGGATGGAAATGCAGGGCCGCTCCCGCCACATCTCTCCGAACTGAGAGCCAAAGAGGAGCCAGGAGGCTGTATGCTCGGTATGGTCGTAGCTCTGGTCCCCGGCCAGGAAAATCAGGTCGGGGTCCAGGTATTCCACATTGCGCACATAACTTTCCCTATCGCCCCGGTCCCGGTTACTGCTGCAAGAAAAGGCCGCCACCACAATCTGCTCCTTCTCCACAGGGTCGTGACGGATCAGTCCCTGGTACATGGCCTTATTTCCATGCCTGAGCCTGTAAGCCACATCGAGGGTGGTATCCCAGTTCTCAATTCTGAAGAGGGCTGACCAGCCCAGGTCGTTCACCTCTTCTGAGGCGATCTCTGTCCACTGTCCCCCGCGTTCCACCTCCAGCCTTACGCTACGCGTTTCATCCGGATAAAGAGGATACAACTGCGCGCTCAGCTTCAGGGTGCCTTTCGATACGGTATAAAGCCCGAAGGCCACCACCCGGTCGCGCTCTACCTTCACGTCGTGGATGGGATTGGGGGCACGGTTCCACCAGTCGTTGGTACAGATGGTGTCCAGGTCAGTAAAAGGGGCGATCACCGGCGGCTCCATGACTTTTGTCTGGCAGCCGAACAGGAATAATACCAGGGCAGGAAGAAGGAGATTTTTCATATGTGATGAGCTTTTAATTGTTTCACTAAAAATAGAAAATCCCCTGAAAAGTATTCTTACATTTGCAGGCGCGTATTAAAACCAAATATTAAAACCATAAAAATGAAAAAACAATTGATTTCGAAAGTGCTATTCATGGCGCTTGCCGTAGTATTTCTCGCATCCTGTAACACAGGAAAGAAACCTGCAGCAGAAGCTGAGGAGGTGGCAATAGAGGAAACCACCCCCGATTTTGAAATTTCACTGGCCCAGTGGTCCCTTCATAAAACCTATTTTGGCGGAGTGATTCAGGACTGGCAGGAGTTTGGCAGGCTGTTGATGGAAGATCCCGATGCCCTGCTTCAGGGTGAAATTGATCCTTTTGATTTTCCTGAAGTTGCTGCAGACTTTGGAATTTACAGCATCGAGCTGGTAAACACCTTTTATTTCAGCAAGGCGCAGGACATGGAATACTGGAACGCCTTTAAAGCGAATTGTGAAGAGGCCGGTGTAAGTGTTGGACTTATCATGTGTGATGCGCTGGGCAACCTGGGCGATGCCGATCCCGAGGCCCGTAAAGCTGCTGTGGATAACCACAAGCCATGGGTTGATGTGGCTGCCTTCCTGGGTGCCAGTACCATCCGTGTTAATGCTGCCGGAGACGGAACAGCCGAAGAGGTTGCTGCCAATGCGGTGGACGGACTTTCCAGGCTGGGCGAATACGGAGCTTCCAAGGGAATCAATGTGGTTGTTGAGAACCATGGCGGTTACTCTTCCGATGGAAAATGGCTCTCCGGTGTTATGACCAAGGTGGGAATGGACAATGTGGGTACCCTGCCTGATTTTGGAAACTTCTACGAGTATGACAGATACCTGGGTATGGAAGAACTGATGCCTTTTGCCAAGGGTGTAAGTGCCAAGTCACATAATTTTGATCTGGAAGGTAATGAGACTGGCATGGATTACCTGCGGATTATGGAGATCGTAAAGGCCTCCGGCTTCAAAGGCTATGTGGGCATCGAGTATGAAGGTACCGAGCTTACGGAATTCGAAGGAATCGTTGCAACCAAAGCATTGCTGGAGAAAGTTTTCGCCGAGATATAGCAGTAAGCGGTACGGACTTGCTCAGGCAAGCTGAAAATTGAGAAGGATCCGGCGGATGATGCGCCGGATCCTTCTTTGCATTTGACCGATGGCTTCTGCCTGCTTTCCGGCAAGCGGGTTGCGGTATACTGAGCCTTACTTCATATCAAAGGCCTGTTTCATCCCTTCCGTTGTGGTGTAGTATTTCACGATCATGTTGGGGATCTCCCATTCTGGCAGTGAGCCCTGGGAAAGATAGCCCAGAAATTTTTCAGTGACCTGTGCGAAATGGGCCTCGTGCCCCACCTTGTAGCTATCAGGAATATCCACCACCCATAGAAACTCGTCGATTTCCCTGATGCCGATTCCGGGATATTTTTCGGCCAGTTTTTGTGTGCCGCTCTCAAGAGCCTTGCGGAACTCATCGGGCGATTCAATAAAGGTGGGCATGATATACAGAGTGGGTTTGAAGCCCTCCTCGGCGCCCTGGCGGATCATCAGTTCGGCAGTGGAGCCCCGCATGGTCGAGTAGTGGGTGTCGCCTGTGCCTTCAGGTGCCTGGAAATTCCAGATCACCGATACCCTGGCATGTATTCCTTTGATCGTATAGTTGATCTCCCCGTTGCTGTAAACCCTCAGCAGAGAGCCCTGCACATCCTTCTCCAGGTAGGGGGGATAAGAATCCAGTCCGGTCACCTTCTGAAACATCTCGAGAGTTAAAGGAGTGGTCCAGCGCTTGGAGGAGTTGATCTGAATATCCTCCTTTTTGAGCACTACCCCGGGGAAGGCTTCCCACTGCACCAGGTCCACCAGGTGGGTGTTAACATCCACGATGCCTTCTCCCTGCTGCTCTGTGTCGAAGAACCAGGCGGGGCGGATCAGGGGCTTTCCGGAGACGATCTTGGAGAAGTGATGAACGCTCTCCTTGGTAATGGCCGGGAGATTGGGGCTTCCCACCTGCAGCTCACCGAAAACCTCGGGCAGCTGAGAAAACTCTTTCTGTAAAATGCTTGTAATTTCGTGCCGTTCGGTCATGATATCATAAAGCAGCACGCCCTGCTTACCCGCTGTGGCAAAGGCCTCTTCCAGCATGGGGAACTCCTCTGGCGAGATGACCATGGGCTTGTCGGCCAGCACATGGAGGCCGTTCTGCACGGACTTCAGTATGTATTCGGTCTTCTTGGCATTGTTGCCCGAAACCACCATCACATTGCCCGGCTTATCGGACAGCATTTTTTCCAGGAAGTCAACCCCGGTATAGACCTTTTCGTTCCAAGATGTGGGATCCTCCTCCCGGGAATTGTATGCATCGATCAGATTCAGATAACTCCTGACCTCCGGTCCGTCGGGGGCATAGACATGAACCAGCGGGTCCACCGATTCGTACATGGTCTTCTGAACCAGGGCGGCATGAAAATGCCCCGGGTCCAGGTTCATGAGCTTCACTTTTCCTTCAACAGGAGTAAACATGGGTGCATCGGCATTGGTGCAGGAGGCAAGCATAAGTAGCAATGCCACTGCTGCAGGCATGGACTTTTTTATCATGGGAATGGTTTGTTTGCATATTGACTTAAAGTACATAATTGGTGCCGTATGGATAGCGCTGGGGCCTTTCCACCATGGCATTGGCCAGGTCGTTGTCTATGAATCGTTCATGTAAGGGATCCCAGTAGAGTTTGCCATCGACCTTCATGGCAATATGGCTCACCAGGCAGGCAGAGCAGGAGCGGTGTCCCACTTCGACGGGAGCTACCGGGTTACGGCGGGAAACAATGGCGTTAAGCCAGTCTTCGTGCTGCTCGGGGGCCTTGTAAAGCTGGATCCTGTTGGGATCTGTCAGGGGCTCCAGCAGTTTGGGCTCACTTGCATCCAGGGCCTTCAGCTCCGTATCCCCCTGTGAGGGATCGGAAGAGGTAACTGCCACATTGCCGCGGCTCACAAATATCCAGCCTTCGCTGCCGTAAAACTTCACCCCGTTGGGAAAGGTGCCGCTGACCTCCATTTTTACCCCGTTGGCGTATCGGGCATGCACCATGAAATCGCCATGTACATTCCATAAGCCAGAAGTGGGGAATTTGGCTTCAGCTTCCACCTCCACAGGTCCGGTGTACTCGGTACCCATTGCCCAGTGTGCAGTATCGATATGGTGAGCACCCCAGCCGGTGATCATCCCTGCGCCAAACTGTTCACAGCGGAGCCAGCCGGGACGGGAGAAATCATGCTGAGGGTGGACCCGTTTCTCGGTATAATACTTCACGGGCGTGGATCCCAGCCACAAATCATAATTGAGGTTCTCTGGCACAGGCATTTTTGGCTCCTCGTCCCCTCCGGGATCGCCGGGCAGCCCTATTTCAATCTTTTCCAGTTCCCCCACGCGTCCGTTACGAACCAGTTCGCAGGCTCTGTGAAACTGGGGCCAGGGGATGGTTCCCCGCTGCTGACTTCCCTGCTGGAAGATCACACCGGTGCGGTGAACGAAATCACTCATCTGCCTTCCTTCGGCAATGGTGAGAGATGCCGGTTTCTGAAGGTAGATATCCTTGCCTGCAAGGGCAGCTTCCATAGCCGGCTGGGCATGCCAGTGATCGGGGGTGGAGATGATCACCGCATCGATGCTTTTATCCTGCAGCATCTCCCGGTAGTCCTGGTAGACCGCAACATCCGGGTTGCCGGACTTTCCTTTATCTGCATAAAACTTCTGAATCCAATCCTTGCCCATATGGGCGCGTTTGATATCCACATCGGCCACCGCTACCCCCGTGACATTATCGTGCTTGAGGGTTTCAGGCAGGTCGTGGGTCATGGCAATTCGTCCAAAGCCAATCTGCCCGACGCGGATCATGTTGGAAGGGGCATTTTTCCCCAGCACATGGGAGGGGATGATGGTGGGTGCCACGATGGCCCCTGCGGCGGTTGCCGCGCTGCTCTTCAGGAATGTTCGTCTTTTCATTATATGCAGTTTTATAGAAATTCTTTCCAGTACTCTTCGGCTTTTTCGGTGGAGACCGAGCCGTCAAAGACCACCATCCGGTATTTCAGGATATACTCTTTTCCGGGCTCCAGCACCCATTCCTGGTGACGGATGGGACAGAACTCGAAAAACACATTCTCTTTGCTATCATTGCTGAGGGGAGGCCACATACGCATGGGCTCGGGATGTGAATAATTGCCGGGATGGCTGAGAAAGAGGATGCCCGATCGTCCTTCCGGCACGGAAGATTCCCCTTCAATAATAACCCAGCGGGCATGTGTTGCATCTGCATCTGACCAGGTCTTGCCCTCGGAGGTGAGTACGGTGGCGTTGCCCGGATACCATCGCCCGGTACCCCTGTAGCCCAGTCCGCCCCCGTAGCGGTACTGTTCCAGGGTAATTCCGTTCTCCAGGGGGCAAACAAGGGTGGTCACCAGGTCAACCATATAGGCGGGTCCATCCAGGTTTTTTACAGTGACCTTCCAGGTCTCGTCCATGGCAATTCCTTCGCTGCCATCCTCTTTGTAATAAATATGCTCCTGCCTTACCTTGAATCCAGCCAGGTAAGCTTCTTCAATCTTTTCAAGATATTCTGCAAAACGGACCGTGCCCTGCTTTGCTGCCAGGTTCCAGAAGTCAACATTATAATCGTCGAAGTGGGTTCTGGTCCATGGATTCCAGATACCATAGTGATGCCAGTGGTCGGGGGGCTGGATCCTGGTCAGAACTTCCCCGCCGGGGGACCAGAGGGGATGAATATAGGCCGATCTTTTATATACGGGATCCACCCCTTCGGGGGGAAGGGTGGTGGAATGCACATAGCTCAGCACCGGCTGCTTACCTATGTAGATGGTGGTTTCCTTATCATCAGATGAGAGCCCTGGGCCCTTCTGATTCTCCGGAGCCTGCAGACAGAGGAGTCCGGCAAGAAGAATGGTAAGTGCTATGTTCATGGCTTATCCTATGGAGTAAAACGCTTAACTGTCTCCATAAATATAGCCAGATTTTCGGAGCTTACACCAGGAGGCATTCCTCCACCGCAGGAGAATATGACCCGGGAAGGATCTTTGAGGCCTTTTATCAGTTGCAGGGTGGCATTTTTCACCTGCCCGGCTGTTCCCCGGGCGAGGACATCCCTGGGAGGAATATTTCCCAGCATGGTGACCCGGAATTCAGTCAGTTCCTTCAGCTGGTTCAGATCGGTATCAAAGCCCATATTGAAAAGGTTGACCCCCATCTCGGGCAGGTAGTGAACCGACTCCATGCAACCTGCATCATTGTGCAGGAACTTTACCGTCATCCCGCAGTCATAAAGCTCTTTGAAATATGGGAGTCCGAATTCCACAAACTGCTCCTCACTGATAAAGCCGATGATATCGTCCAGCATCATAATTCCCTCGATGGATGGAAAAAGCTTTGCCTGGTGCCTGTGAAATCCCAGCAGGTAGTCGGTGATCTTCCTGAGCAGAAGGTGAACCTCTGCGGGATGGGTCATGATGGCCATCATAAATTCGGTGGCTCCCATGAGGTAGGAGGCGATATTGAGCGGACCCCGTGAGACGGAAAAGCGAATCCTGTGTCCGGCCTTTTCGATAGCTGGCCGGGTCAGTTTTAGCCTGTTGAGCATCAGGGGACCCAGTCCGTCCTTTACCGGGTCGGGTACCTGGAGCGAGGCAATTTCCACCGGGGAACTTATGGAGGGGAAGGCATGGGGAAACTCGTTTTGCGGGAAGGCCGGGCGAGCTCCAAAAGCCGAAGGCTCGCTACACATCCCATACTCGGCCCAGAAACCGGGCAGAAAGATGGCATCGGGAAAGCTTTTAATGGCTTTCAGATTGGCTTCCAGCCAGAGGACATCGCTGGAAAAATAGTCCAGGATATCCATCCCGTACCAGTTGGGAAGCCAGGGTGAATCAATGATGAATCCCACGGGGAGAGGGGAGAGGATTTCCCCCCTGATCACGGCTTTCAAATCGATCCACTGCTGATCGGTCATAGCAACTGACTCCTGTTTTCATAGATCTTTTGGATCGCGTTGATGATATCGTCCATGTCGGAGCGTTCGCCCAGCAGCATGTTCTGGTAAAACCAGACCATCTCCAGGGTTAACTGGTCATTTTCGGGCAGGTCGTGCAGCTCTTCCCTGTACCTTTTGAGACGCTCCTTTGAATAGAGCTTCTTATACCCCCTGGAACTGATAGCCTCTTCGATGAGCCCGTCGAAATATTGCTGTCCGTACCCCTGTCCGCAGGGAATCCCCTCGGCACTCAGGGCAGCCATAAATTTATGCCTGGGGACGCCGTCAAATTCCTCCTTTTTATAGCGGAAGGGATACAGGTGATAGGAGGACCTTGTGGCCCCGTCGGAGAGTTTGTAAGGAACAATTCCGGGCATCTCTTTGAATTTGGAATCAAGATAGAGGGCGTTTTCCAGGCGTTTATCTGCATCACTGCGGGCCCTTACTATTTGTGACAGCAGCAGTCCGGCCTGAACTTCGGTGAGGCGCCTGTTTGACCCCTGGATGGGATTTTCGCCCATGCCCCTCATGGAGTTGCCGTAAGGGCGGCCGCAATTGGTATAGGCAAAACAGCGATCCATCAGAGCATCGTTGCTGCCCGAAATAGCTCCTCCCTCGCCTGAAGGAATATGCTTGGAATTCTGGAAACTGAAACAACCCAGGTCGCCCAGGGTTCCGCACATCTGGTCGCCGTATTCGGCCAGCCATGCCTGGCAGGCATCTTCCACAACCGGCAGGCTGTGTTTTTCCCCAATGGCCGTAATGCGGTTCATATCTGCCGGAAGTCCGCAGATATGCACCGGGAGAATGGCGGTGGTGCGTTCATTGATTCGCTCCTCAATCTTGTGTGGATTGATGGTGAAGGTCTCCGGATCGGTGTCGGCAAAAACCGGCAGGGCCTTTTTATCAAATACCACGTTGTATGAGGCGATAAAGGTGTAGGGTGAGACAATGACCTCATCTCCCGCATCCACTCCCACGGTATGCAGGGCGGTGATCAGGGCCGCACTTCCGCTGGCGGTGGCAATGACCCTTTTGGCCCCGATCAGCTCCGCATATTCTTTCTCAAAATCCTTACACTTATTCCCATCGCCCCGGTACCAGTTCCCGCTGCGGAGGAGCTCCAGCATGCTTTCCCCGGCGTCCGGGTTCCACACTGGCCAGCTCAGCCAGTCAGCAGTCCGGACCGCCTGACCTCCCAGGATGGCAAGCTCGGAAGATGCTCCCCTTCGTACGCTTGCAAACAGTGGTGTGGATAACACGGTCGCCGCAGCACCGGCAGAGGTGCTGGAAATAAATTTTCTCCTGGTCAGTTTGTTGGCTTTCATGAGCTGATCTTAATCTATTACTATATTGTATCTGTCAAGCAGTCCGGCCACCGAGCCCAGGGAGAAGCGGGCACCACTGATCCGGTTGTTTTCAGGATCGATGGAGTAGTTGACTGCCAGGGAGAGATTTCCCCTCTCCAGGTTGGTATGGTCAAAGGTAGCGCCCAACAGGTCGCAATGATCAAGAATGGTATTTCTCAGATCAGATTCGGTGAAATCCACCTCCTTCAGAGATGAATTCAGAAATACCGTGTGATTCAGTTTCACCTGGTAGAAGGAGGAATGATCGAGCTGACAGTTTTCAAAACGGACGGTCAGCCCCAGCTGGTCACACTGGTCAAACAGGAAGCCCAGCATCTTACAGTCTTTGAATTTCGTCTCCTGGAAGGAGCATTTCAGGATCTTGGCATTGCTCATGTCGCAGCCCCTGAAAGAGCAATCAATAAAGCGGATTCCCGAGAGGTCTGAAGCCGCAAAATTGCAGTCCCTGAAATTGCAGTTTTCATAATCGCCCTTGGGCAGAGGGACCTCGGTAAAGTCCTCTTTGGAAAAAAGTTGCTGTTCAATATGTTCCCGCATCATATTATGAATAGTAATATGGATTGATACTAATAAAGATAGTCAGAATCTTTCAAGAGTCAATACCCTGCCGGGATTAAGGGCTTAATCTGCTGTACCATCCGATGGATGCCAGGATCATTCCCTCACCCAGGGCAAAGATCCCCCAAGGAAAGCGTCGGGGTATATAGGAGGTGGCCACCTCCGGCACCTCAGGATTATTCACCTGGTACATTTCAAAGAATGAAAAGTAGGTCAGCATATGCTGGGAATAATCCAGTATGAATGCAAAGATCAGGATCACCGAGCCCAGGATCAGTCCCGCCCAGATCTTGCCGGGAATCCGGCTTTCCTTTCCGCTTTCAGCCCGGAACAGAATCACCATGGCCAGCAGGATCATGGTCAGAGAAACCAGCACGGGCGAAAGTACCGGTCCGGTCCAGGTGGTGGGAATCAGGAAGAGCACATCCCAGGTCATCAGCGTCTGTGGCCAGCCCAGCAGGAGCCAGAGGAAGACATAGTAAAAGATATCCCAGATGGCGAAGCTGTAAATAAACCAGGCAAAGCCGGTGCTGAAACGCCTTCCCGCCAGAATGCCAATGGTCACCAGCATCACCAGGGTGGCCACCTCCCGGAACAATTCGGTGAGGGCCAGGTTCATGGGGATGGGGGAAAGGGGAAATTCAAATCCCCCGGGGTAAAGTATCTCACGTATATAGACCACCACGGCGCTTTCCAGGAAGCCCATGGCAATGGCAAAGGCACTAAGGGTGATAAGCAGTCGACGCAGTTTCATAGCTTTACAGTTAAGGTGATATCCAGGGCGGCAGCACACCAGGCTCTATATCAAATACCGCTCCGCCCAGTAGCCAGGTGACAATCACCACCACCAGGATACCCAGGATATTCAGCACAAAACCGGTGCGTACCATGGTGGCGATTTTGATCCGGTTGGTGCCGAAGATGATGGCGTTGGGAGGAGTGGCCGTGGGTAGCATAAAGGCCAGGGAAGAAGCCAGGGTGGCGGGAATCATAAGGAGCAGGGGATTGTTTCCGCTGCTGATTGCCAGGCTGGCGAAAACCGGCAGCAACATCTGCGTGGAGGCCACATTGGACGTAAGCTCGGTCAGAAAGGACATCAGTGCCACCACAGCCAGCATAATCAGGTAGGGATGTACTCCTTCGGTCCAGAGCAACTGCTCCCCGAACCAGATGGCAAGACCACTGGACTGAAATCCCAGTGCCAGGGCAAAGCCACCTCCAAAGAGCAATACAATATTCCAGGGAATCCGCTGGGCCGTTTTCCAGTTCATGATGCGTTCCTTCCCATTCTTTCCTGCAGGAACTATAAAGAGGATGATGGAGATGAAAATGGCCACGGTTCCATCATTGATATATTCCGGAGTTTTAAAGAGCTGAGCCCATCCGGGGATGCTCACATGACTGAATGTAATCCCGGTCCGGGTTATCCAGAGCAGGGCCAGGGCCAGGAAGAGCACAAATACGATGCGTTCCTCACGGCTTGATTTTCCCAGTTTCCGGTAGGCTTTCCTGAAATGATCGCGGTCAATACCCTTCCACTTTTCCGAAGGTCTGAAGCGCAGGTGAATAACCAGCCATACCATAAGCAGCATCACCACCGAGATGGGCAGGGCAAAGACCATCCAGCTGGTAAAAGAAATTTCGGGTGCCCCCGGGTAGAGGAGGGTTAGGATTCGCGGGCATACAAGGTTGGTGGGAGAACCCACGAGGGTGGACATCCCCCCGATGGAGGCGCTGTAGGCGATGGCCAGGAAAAGTCCGGTGGCGTATCTGGAGACCGATTTGCCCGACAGGGTTTCTTCCAGGCTCACGACAATGGACATGACAATGGGGATCATCATCATGGTTGTGGCCGTATTGGAGATCCACATGGAAAGGAAGGCCGAGGTAGCCATAAAACCCACCAGGATCCGTCCGGGGCTCACCCCGATCAGCATCAGCAGCTTCAGGGCAATGCGCCGGTGCAGGTTCCAACGCTCCATTGCCAGCGCCATCATGAATCCGCCCACATAGACAAAAATGATATAATTCATATAGACCTCTGAAACCACCTTGCCGTTGAGGACCCCGAAGGCAGGGAAGAGAACAAGAGGTACGAGTGCAGTTACAGCCAGGGGAACAGTTTCTGTGACCCACCAGATGGCCATCAGCGCAGCCACTGCCATGGTGGCGGTCACTTCAGGCTTGCCTGGTTCCAGGTCGGTAAACAGGATGATGACCAGGAAGGCAGCGATACCTGTGAAGAACCCGATATACTTTTTCTGCATGGCTGAAAAATGATATACAATAATAGTAAGATATTGACGAAGTGCCCACTTTTTTTCCCGGAAGGATCTGCGTAAAGAAACCTTCATCCCCAATTACGGCATTTCGTCCCATCAGGCCTGTCATTTATCCCGGGCCAGATCTGATTATACCTCCTTTCTGACAGTCGGCCCCTTTATTTTTTAGTGGATCCGGGGCGTAATAAATTTGCAGGAAATCAAAATCCCGCAAATGAAAATATTACTGATCTCTCCGGCCTATCCAGATACCTACTGGAGTTTCAGGCACGCCCTGAAGTTTGTTTCCAAAAAAGCTGCCAGCCCCCCCCTGGGACTTTTAACCATTGCTCCCATGCTTCCTGCCCGCTGGGAACGAAAACTGGTGGACCTGAATGTTCATCCCCTGAAGGAGGCGGAGATTCAATGGGCAGATCTAATCTTTATCGGGGGCATGTCGGTTCAGTCCGAATCGGCCCGGCAGGTGATTCAAAGGTGTAAAAAACTGCAAAAAACAATAGTTGGGGGCGGTCCGCTCTTTACCGGCGATCCGGATGCCTGGACGGAAATCGATCACCTGGTTCTCAATGAGGCGGAGATTACTCTGCCCTGGTTCCTGGCGGACCTTGAAAAAGGCATTCCGGGGAAAATTTACCAGACGGAAGAATTTGCGGATATACAGCTTACAACGGCTCCTGATTATTCCCTGATTGAGGCTTCCGACTATGCACAGCTGAGCCTTCAATACTCCAGGGGCTGTCCTTTCGACTGCGAGTTTTGTGAGATCACTGCCCTGCTTGGACGAAAGGTCAGATTGAAGACCACCCGCCAGGTAATCGAAGAGCTGGATGTGGTCTACCACACTGGTTTCAGGGGCAACCTGTTCTTTGTGGATGATAATTTCATAGGCAACCGGAAGCGCCTGAAGCAGGAGCTTCTGCCGGCTATCACAGCCTGGAACCGGAAGCGCAACTATCCCTATACCTTCACCACCGAAGCTTCCATTGATCTCTCCGACGATGCCGAACTGATGAGCGCAATGGCACTTGCAGGTTTTGAAAAGGTCTTCGTGGGGATTGAAACCCCCGATGAGGAAAGCCTGAAAGAATGCAATAAAAAACTGAATACGGGCCGGAACCTGCTGGAAAGTGTGGCTACGATCCAGGCGGCTGGCATTGAAGTATCGGCGGGTTTTATTGTGGGATTTGACAGCGATACCAGCAGCATCTTCCAGCGTCAGATAGACTTTATCCAGCAGAGCGGAATTATTACTGCCATGGTAGGGCTATTGAATGCACCCAGCCGGACCAGGCTCTATAAGCGACTGAATACGGAAGGACGGATCCTGGAGACTGCCGATGGAAACAATACCAATTACGAAATGAATTTTACCCCGGTAATGAACAGGGAGCTTCTGTTGAATGGGTACCAGAAAATTGTGCAGGGCATTTACTCCAGCAAAGCTTATTATGAGCGCCTGAAAGGCTTCCTCTCCCATTTCAAACCGCGTGTGGTAAACAGGGGAAAGATTAATAAAGAAAATATAATGGCTCTTCTGCGATCCATTTTCTACCTGGGTATTCTGGACAAAAGCAGGTTCTATTACTGGAAGCTCATGTTCTGGAGTATAAGCAAAAGGCCGGATATGATTCCGCTGGCAGTTACATACAGCATATATGGCTACCATTTCAGGAAGGTTTACCGTATCGACAGCTAGGACTGTAATTCTACCTGCTGCAGCTGGTACTGAAGCTTACATTGGGACTGCCGCTGGTATCCACACATATTCCTTCCGGGGGGAAGGGGCTTTCCCAGACGCATACCAGCTGCAGGTTTGGCATATTTCTTAATTCAATTTCAATGCAGCTTTCCTCACAGACCCTGAAATCACTGGAGACACATTGCCATTCCCGGGAACCCAGGAGGACGTTAGCCGAGAGATCAAGATCAGTTAATTGATTTCCACCACACCATAACTCCAGCAGTTGAGTCTGCATTCCAAGGTCCAGGCTGGTGAATTTATTATTTGAAGTATACAGCCACTGAAGCCTGGTATTCGCGGATAGATTGAGAGCAGTTAAGTCATTGTCGGTGCAATTCAAATGAGTCAGTTCGGGGTTGTTTGCCAGGTTCAGAACCGTCAACTGGGCATATCCGGTTCCCAGCATAAGCAGAGCGGCATTATTTGTAAGATCCAGGCTGCTTAAAGGATTGTTCCCGCAGGCCAGGGATTCCAAAGCCGGATTATTTCTCACATTCAATGATGTCAGTTCATTCCCGGAGCAGAGAAAATTTTGAAGCAGGGGATTGTTGCTCAGATCTAGATAGTAGATTTGATTGTCCGAACAATCGAGGTTTGTTAATTCGGGATTGCTTGATACCCCGAGTGCAGCCAGTTTATTTGAATTGCATTGCAGACCCTGGAGAAGCGGACTGCCGGAAACAATCAGTGAAGATATTTTATTGGATCCGCAGTTAAGATTCTCAAGGGCTACATTGTTGGTCAGGTCCAGGGCCGATAACTCATTAAAGCTGCATTCCAGGTTCTGGAGGCCAAGGTTATTGCTTACATCCAGTTGTGTTATGGAATTATTTCTGCAATCCAGTTCCACCAGGTGCGGACATTTGGATATATCAACTCTGCCAAGTTGATTGTCGTTGCAGCGTACATTGACTAATACAGGGTTGTTTATAAACTCAAGGCTGCCAAGTTGATTAAAATCACAGCGTAAATTCTCCAACAGGGAATTGCCTGAAAGATCCAGGGTGGTGATCTGATTGCCAAAACAGTTTAGGGAGGTCAGGTTAACAAAAGCTTCAATTCCTGTCAGGTCCGATATGCCCATCCCGCTCACATCCAGGATGTTTATTTTTTCGGCTTCGCAGGGACAGATCTCTCCATCGCCATTGGTATCTATACCCAGAGCAATAAGTGCACTTAAAAAGGCCTGATCCGGAATCTCCACCATGGGGTCCGGATCGTTCTTTTTACAGCCGGTGATAAGCAGGGTCAGTAGCAGGACTATGCCGAGTCGTTGATGTAGTGCTTTCATGATAGTTTTATATACTGTATTCGCTGCTAAAGGTTACGTTGAGACTCGATAGTATTCAGAACCTCAGCATCTCCTGATAGTGGGGAGAAGGTGCAAAAATCCCTCCGCTTTTCCGGTAGTAATCGCTGTCCAGCTTAAATACCCCCTCACTGGTCTTTCCCCATGCGGCATCGGGGTAAGGAAGGTAGCTCAGCATGGTATCCCAGTTTCGATAGTTCTGGTGGCCGTTGGTTTCGAGCAGTCCGAGCCCCAGTCCCGGAAAAGGGGCCAGCCGGCAGGCGACAGCCTTGTTCCACTCCACCAGGATGGGATTCACTGTCAGATCGGCACAGAAGCAGGGTACTCCCC
>CAYWGP010000223.1:0-11642 GCA_964458155.1 uncultured Bacteroides sp. | reverse complement strand
TATGGAAACACATATGGAATTCGGGCCTTTCACAATACCGGTCAGGAGACCTCGGGGGGCAGCATCTTCGTATCCAGTTCAATAATATCAAATTCTGCACTGGGCGATGTGATCCAGGTGACCAATTCGGTGTTGAATTTTGATTACACCCTTACAGATATGGTATTGCTTCCGGGAACCGGTAATATTACCGGTTCACCACGTTTCCTGGATGCAGCCAATGACAATTTTCAGCTCACTTCATCTTCAGATGCTATCAATGCCGGGAATCCGGATCTGGATCAGGACGGAATGGATTACCTGGTGGATGCAGATGACAGGGATCCCGATGGTACCAGGCTCGACATGGGATCTTTTCCCTACTATCATTCAGCCTTGAAAATTGTGGAAATTTCTCCTTCCAATCTTTCTCTCCAGGTGGATCACCTGGGGGCGTATAGCGACTGGATAAAACTATACAATCATTCTGCAGCATCCATGAATTTAACTGGACACTATATTTCAGATAATCCTGAGCAGCCACTGAAATACAGGATTCAGGAAGATTTAATTATCCCGGCGGGGGACACCCTGCTGCTGTGGACAGACGGAAGAGATGAACCTGCAAACCGACAGTTGCCTTTCAAACTAAAGGGAAGCGGAGAAGCCGTGCTTCTTAGTAATCCGGCCGGAATACTAATGGACAAGAAGATTTTCCCGAGGATTCCCATGAATTATGTATACAGGATCAGTGAACAGAGCGGAAACTGGGTGTTTTCTTCCTGGCCTGCAGATGAAAGCGTCATCACCTACGACAGCCTGAGCAATGATCCCGAATTCAGCATGCCGGGAGGTGAATATGCCTTCCCCATTTCTGTCGGCCTTTCCTCCCCGGATGCGGCTGATTCCATTTTTTATACCATGGATGGCAGCGATCCCAAAGAGGGGGAACTATATGGTACAAGCATTGTAATCCAGGGACCAGCGACTCTTCGCAGTACAATTTTAAAATGGAAGCACCTCCCACCTTATTCTACGGCTGCTACTTATTTTGCCGCTGATAAATATCATCTGCCTGTACTTTCCCTGTCTACCAATCTAGAGCATCTTTATGGTTCCACCGGGATCTATACCAACTATAACAATAGCGGACCACTGTGGGAGCGCCCTGCATCTTTCTCCTATTACAGCGACAGCAAAAAGATTTCTTCCATTACCGGGATCCGGATTCAGGGCGGGAATTCGGTTTTTATGGCAAAGAAGGCCTTCCGGCTGCATTTTCGTGGCGGATATGGGACCTCAGTCCTGGAGGCTTCTCCCTTTGAAAGAGGCCCGGCTACTTATAAAAACCTGGTGCTCAGATCGGGCTATGATGATGATATTACCACAAGTACGGGCACCCTTTTAAGGGACCCCTTCAGCAATGAATTATGGAGCAGGCTTGACGAACTGTCCACGGCCAGTGAATTTGGAGTGTTGCTGCTGAATAATGATTACTGGGGAATTTATAATATCAGGGAGAGCATCAATGAATATTTTGTGCAGGACAATCTGGGTATTGCGGAATTTGACCTTGTAAGATTTCAGAAATGGGGCCCCGACCTGAAATATGGCAGCATGGATGCATGGAATACCATGGTCAGCTATTTTGAAAACACCGATTTTTCAGGACCTGAAGTATATGACGAAGTATCCTCTTTTATGGATCTGAACTCCCTGTTAAATCTGTTGTCGCTGGTTCATTGCAGTCAGTTCAGATCCTGGACCTGGGGAGCTTTTGCAATTAAACCGAAGGCAGGGCGCTGGAGTTGGACCATATGGGATACGGACAGATCCTACACCACCCTGCCCTGGAACGGATTTACCGAGTATGCAAACACCTCGGCAGAGAAATGGCCCAACTTTATTCCCCAGAAGCTCATCCAGAATGAGCAGTTTCGCCTGGAGCTTATAAACCGGAATTGCGATCTTTTGAACTCTTTGTTTGACACCAGTCTTGTCATTGGAGTTTTTGATTCCCTGGTGGCACATATATCTCCTGAAATTGATGCGGAGTTTGAGCGCTGGAGTCCCGGGAACCGGGGAAGATGGGATCAGAATAACGAAAATGTCAGGTCTTTCCTGAGACAAAGGCCAGGCTACCTTTATAATCAGATGCTAAACTATTTTGGGCTCGATGATACGGTCAGGATCAACCTGAAAATTGAAGGTAAGGGCAGGGTAAAACTGAACTCACTGGTCATCGACCAGGAAAATTGGGATGGAATTTATATGATGGGGGTTCCGATTACCCTGGAAGCATGGCCTGGCGAAGGTGAACGTTTCATTGAGTGGAGAGAGCTTTCCACGCTTCATCGCATTGAAGTTGACCCTGCTGAAAACCGGACTTTTGTTGCTGTGTTCGATACCACCACCGGGACTTCACGCGATGCATTGGTGATCAATGAGATTATGTATAATCCGGCAGGTCCTGATCAATCGGAGTGGATAGAACTATATAACCCAAATATGCAAAGCGTCGATCTGAGTGGCTTCCAGTTTACAGATGGTGGTTCGGGCAATGTGTTTGTATTTGAGGAGGGATCCATCATTGATTCTCTGGGATATCTTCTTGTAGCAGGAAACTCAGAACTGTTTCTTTCTGAGTTTGGTGCGAACTTTAATTTAGCGGGAAGCTTCAATAATGGAACTGGCGGTTTCAAACTCAGTAATGAAGGAGAGCATCTTATTCTGAAAAACAGCAGCGGGGAAGAGGAAGATTATGTTCTCTATGACAATCAGGCCCCCTGGCCCTCTGCGGCAGACGGAAAGGGACCCAGCCTTCAGTTGATTGCCCCGGCTATGGATAATAATCACTATTCAAGCTGGTTTGCCAGCAGCGGCATTCCATTCTCCCCGGGTAAACCCAACGGCGGTAATTCAACAAATGAACAGACTACCTTAATGGGAAATAGCCTTCTTGTTTATCCAAATCCAATGGGGGAGATCATGTTTATTGATCACAATGAAGAGGCCGGGACAAGGCTACAGGTAGAAGCTTTCACTTTGAGTGGAAACCTTATCAACAGCAAGATGTTTTTGGCCGGAGGAGGAGAGGAAAGCATGAGCTGGCAGCACGGAATAGTCAGTCCGGGTGCTTATATTGTGAGAGTAACAGTTCAATACCGGGACTCATACCGGGAAGAAAGCCACTTATTGATCTTTTCCGAAAGTCGCTAGGATAGGTTTCAGGGATTATTTGATTACTTCAATTTTACCATTCACAAGTGCTTTATTGGTAAGGATCAGGTAGAAGTACAGACCACTCTCTAATGCTGTGAGGTCGATGTTCAGTAAGTTATCGTTGTTTTGTAAACGATGCGATTGAAGTATTTTACCGTTCAGGTCAAAGAGGAGAAATTCCAGGGGGGAATGCTCAGGCGGGATCTCGATAATGCAGAAATCCTGAGCGGGAACAGGATAAAGCCGGAAATTATCCCGGACTCGTTGTGCTGCGCTTACCGATGGAACGAATCGAATAATATGATCGGAGCTTTCCTGACCCGAAATATCAATAAAACTATAGGTAAGACTGCTCGGACTGTTTTTGGGTTCCCGGGGCTGAAAGACCAGATCCGAAGGACTATAATTAAGCCCCTGTTCTGCCGCTAATTCTCCAAAATACATTTCCCCCGGACCTGATATTTCTTTTATGGATATTGCGGCCATGCTGTGATGATCCGGATCACTGTAAAAATCCTGTGTTGTATTAAAAGCGAGGAGATGGGTTTCGTGACTGCTGAATGTGGAATCCCTTCCTGATGGGTTTTGGAATGCATAAAACTCATTATTTGGCAATCCGGGTGATCCAAAACTGTTCTCACTGATTTCCCAGCTGGATCCAAGATCAGAGTTATCCACGATATTTTTTAACTCAATACTAAATCCTTCATCCGGCAAATGGGGCCATTCAGGGGAGTTCATCAATTCAATGGATTTCTGACTTACTCCGCTGGCCGATTTCAGCTTAAGTGATGAGTGATTTGAAAAACCCCGGATCATATTACCAATACAGTGCACTGGCAGCGTAAATATCTCTTTGAATCGCTCACGGTTTTCCGTAACAAGGAATCTTTGCCCCGGTGGTATCATTGTGTTTTCTTCAAAGGTAAACAGTAGCTGTTCCTGATCTCCATGAAGGGTCCAGCCCTCCAGGTTGATTGTATCTGAACCATAATAGTAAAACTCTACCCAGTCTCCGGCATCATATATCTCCCGATTGTTTGTATATACCTCACATATCTGGATGGGGAAGGATTGATCTTCAGGCAGGAAGTAGGCAACAATGTCCATGGAGTCTGTTAGATGAAACTCAATAGACGGCTCAGAACTCTGGAAAGGCTTCCATACGTCAAGATCGAATCCTGGTATGGATTCGTACTCCAGCTGATAGTTCATCCCCGGGAAAAATTTTCCGCTTACCGGATCAGAGGACAGCTCCAGGCCGGAGAAAGAAATGATCCCTGCTCCCGGGGGTTCAACACGAAGCGAAAGTAATACAGGGTCCTGGAGCCCGAAAAAATCCTGTATGTGACCCAATACAAGCCCAGGTCTGAGTTGCAGATAATTCGAAACACTTTGAATAGCATTCTCCCAGTCATTCATGGATCTTCCCCATTGCCGGGCATGAACCATCATGTCCTCCCGGTAGAGCATTTTCATAGAGTCCAGAAGCAAAAGGGTATTACCGGAATTGAAAGAGGTACTGAGGAGCTGGGTAAAGCGTTGGATAAAGAACTTTTTATAGCTTTCATTCTTAAGCAGGTTGCGAATCAGGATATTGTTGTATCCATTGGACCAGGCCCGATCGCTGAATGTAAGGGACCAGTTGAGTGTATTCCATTCAGGCTTTCCATAATTTGAATATACAAGTCCCAGACCATGGTCTGTGTCCCAGAACATCCATTGCCACTTTCCATTTTCGGGTTTCCAGAATTTTATATTATTTGACAGCCAGTCGTAATTACCAACAAAAACTTCGGTAATCCAGTAATCGGTGAAGTTATCCAGGTCAACCATCTCTTTCACAATGTTGTAATCCGCCTCAAGAGTAAGATTGCCTGTTGTATCCACAAATGAAAGCAGTTCCCGGAAGGCATCATAGGAACCTTCAATGATATGTAAATTGGCATAATAGCCAAATTCAAGCTCAATGAAATCGTAATTATCAGTTATCCCGGTATGGCTTTCGATATAATACCGGTCTTCTCTTTCACGCAGATTTAACAGGCCGTGGTAGTTACCGTTCAGATAAACGTTTACCGGCTTTGATTCCGAGATCATAGGACGCCGGTTGGATTGTTTTCCCATGGTATGAATCAGGGCATCCCTGAAATGGGTATTTGTTATAGCTTTGTTTACATTGTCGTTCCCGGAGTTTCTTAAGATCAGTCTTTTAAATTTATCGGGCCCCTCTTCATTGAAGAAGGGATAATCAAACCAGCTATTGCCATATCTGGCTCTTGAAAGGAGTCTCAGGGAGTGAGGCTTGGCCTGTCTGGGTGCATGAAGTTGTATACCGGTCCCCCCCCTGTATAGCGTTTGGCCCTCTTCTATATAATCCATATGGGCTGGCACTTCAACGGTGTTGACGCTGGCCGAAATGATACCGCCGGACCCGAAGAGGGCCTCTGGTTCAGCGATCAGGGAGACTACCGGATTTTTGAAGTCTTCCTGGTCCATGAGAATTGATATGCATAGTTCGGGGCTATCCAGGGCTCCTTCTTTTACTACACGGGCCCTGATAATTGTGTTTGAGCTGATCTCCACTGGTGCCAGGTAATGAATAGCAGAGCTGTCCGCTTCGGTGCAATCGGTGGTATAGAAGATTCTTGCTCCGCTAACTGAAGTGTAAAGGGCCAGCATAACCGTTTCGGTGTAAAATCCGCCCTGCAAATTGGAAGTGGGAGCGGGTAAAACAGAGGAGCTTCCCGATGTGCTGTTTGGAGCTCCGGGAGTTGGATCGCTGAAATAGTTCCAGGTCAGCCCGGCATCGGGATAGCGGCCGTAGGAGATGTTCGTTGTTTGCGCACCGAAGTAGCATTGATCAATCATAGTGCCGCTCTCAGAAAATATGGCCAGGTATTCTCCCTCTGCAGATAGTTTAAATGGTGCATGCTTGAATCCTTCTTCCGGTTCTTCATCTGCCCAGAACACCTGATGTTCCCCCGGTTCAATAACCATTTCCACAGGCGGATCAAATCTCCATTTGAGCGGCTCAGCAGGATCATCGGTAAAATATAGTGTGTTAAGGCGGACGGGATCGTCCCCGTAGTTGTAAATTTCAAACCAGTCGTCATCATCCCCGGATTCATCAAAGATATACTCTGAATTACTGGCCATTAGTTCATTAATAAGCAATGTATTTACTGAATCCACAACTGTTTCATAGCTAAAATCCCCTGCAATTTTCAATAGATAATTTTCGATCGGGATGCTGTCTGAATGTGGAATGGTATCATAAGGCGTATACTGCGCAAAAAGACGTGCAGGCATTAAGATGCATATGAGGGCCAGTTTCCAATAGCTCATAGGAATAACAAGATAGGGAAAATCATAGTTTTATGTTATTTTCATGGCCTGATACCCAATATGGAACAATGAAAAATTTTAATAGTGAAGATATTGAAAATGCGGCACCCCTTGAGCGCTGGGTTGCAGCTATGGAGCAGGCCTTTGTGGACTCAGCCATTGGAGTCGTAGAAGTGCCTCAGAGAGTGCATATTGACCGGGGTCCAAATACGCTTTTATTGATGCCCTGTTTTGGGACCGCCTATTTTTCCACCAAGCTTGTTTCTGTTTTCCCAAAAAACCTGATGTACAACGAGCCAATGATCTATGGATCGGTGGTATTAAATGATGGTGAAACCGGAAGGCCTCTTGCTGTGTTGGATGGGAGTAAACTTACAGCCATGCGTACGGCAGCTGTAGGAGCTGTGGGGATTCAGTATCTGGCTCCGGAAGATGCTTCCACCCTGGGAGTTATAGGTCTGGGAATACAGGGTTTTCACCAGGCGCTGTTTGCCTGTCAGCAGCGCAACATAGAGACCGTCAGGATATTTGACCGCTCCGGGGAAGCAATGGAACCCTTTTCGGAAAAACTTACAGACTTTTACCCCGACCTTAAGGTGATACCCTGTAGTACCGCTGAAGAACTTTGCAATGAATCTGAGATAATAATTACAGCCACAGGATCCCTTCAGGCAGTGGTTCCGGCCAGTGGTGACTGGTGGAAAGGAAAGACAATTGTTGGAATCGGTTCCTATAAGCCGGACATGAGAGAATTTCCCGATCAAATCTTTACAGATATAAAGCAGGTTTTTGTGGATACCCCTGTTGGCATTGAAGAATCAGGTGATCTGCTTGAACCTTTAAAAAGAGGATTGATCCGTGAAGCTCAGATAATCCCGCTTTCTGATCTGATCATGGATGTAGTTAAACTTAACGGGGAGACGCGGTTTTTTAAATCGGTTGGCATGGCTGCTTTTGATCTTTATGCCGCAAAACTTGTATTTGAAAGCCTTTCTTGAAATAACTAACAGTATGTACCAGGCATTAAAAGATTTAAACTGGACACCTCCTACTTTCTGGTCAAGAATATCCACCATCGATATGCATACCGGGGGTGAGCCTTTGCGGATTCTTGTGGATGGCTATCCGGAAGTGCCTGGTGAAACCATCCTGGAGAAGAGAAAATATTTCAGGGATCAGCTGGACCATATTAGAAAGGGAATCATGTGGGAACCAAGGGGTCATGCAGACATGTATGGTGCAGTGCTTACCGGACCTTGCAGCAGGGAAGCTGATTTCGGAACGTTTTTCATGCATAATGAGGGTTACAGTACCATGTGCGGACATGCGATTATTGCCCTCACAAAATTTGTTCTGGACACTGGATTGATTAAGAAAACGGGAGTCACTCCTCGTTTGATTATTGATGCGCCTCCCGGACAAATAGAGTCCACTGCTTACCGTGATAATGATGTGGTTAGCCATGTTTCCTTTAAAAATGTTCCTTCTTTTGTTCTCTATCAGGATCAGCAGATTGAGGTGAAGGGTCTTGGCCTGGTAAAGTATGATGTGGCCTTTGGTGGGGCCTTTTATGCCATTGTTGATGCAGAGCAACTTAATTTATCTCTGGAACCCTCCGGGGTGAACAGGTTGATTGACACAGGTATGCAGATCAAACGCAGCCTTATGAAGCAGAAGAAGATCACCCATCCCTATGAAAAGGACCTTAGCTTCCTCTATGGGTGTATTTTCACCGGGAAAGCCTTAAATCCTTCAAGAGATAGTCGGAATGTCTGCATTTTCGCCAGTGGCGAAGTGGATCGTTCCGCTACGGGCTCCGGTGTAAGTGCACGAGCTGCACTGCATCATGCAAGAGGGGAATTAAATCTGGGAGAAAAAATGGAGATAGAGAGCATCCTGGGAACAAGCATGGAGGTGGAGCTTGCTGAATTAACAAGATTTGGGCCGCACCAGGCTGTAATTCCCAGAGTAAGCGGAACGGCTTCGTTTACGGGTGCGAATCATTTTTATTTTGATCCCGGGGATCCCCTTAAAGAGGGTTTCATTATCCGATAGATTTTTTCCTCTGCAATCATTGATCCAACTGCTCAATAACATGATGTTGTAGGTCATTTTGAATGACAAGGAGATCACTCTCTTAGTACTTTTGAGCTTGATTACTAAAACCCATCTATCATGTCAAAAATTACCCGCGAAGATGCGCTGAATTACCACAGCAGTGGTAGACCAGGTAAGATCGAAGTCATACCAACCAAACCACATGCCTCGCAGAGAGATCTGTCTCTGGCGTATTCACCTGGCGTGGCGGATCCCTGCCTGGCCATACAGGATAATGTTGAGGATGCATATAAGTACACGGCAAAAGGCAACCTGGTGGCTGTTATGTCCAACGGTACTGCAGTTCTGGGACTCGGGGATATCGGAGCCCTGGCCGGTAAGCCTGTGATGGAAGGGAAGGGTTTGCTTTTTAAAATCTTTGCCGATGTGGATGTATTTGATATAGAAATTGACCGCAAGGATCTTGATCAGTTTATTGAGGTTGCAAAAGCCATTGCTCCCACCTTTGGAGGAATCAATCTGGAGGATATCAAAGCTCCGGAATGCTTTGAGATAGAAACACGCCTTAAGGAAGAGCTGGACATTCCTGTATTTCATGATGATCAGCACGGAACTGCAATTATTTCAGCAGCCGGACTGCTTAATGCGCTGGAACTGGTTGACAAGAAAATTGATCAATTAAAGGTTGTAGTCAATGGGGCCGGGGCATCCGCTATATCCTGTGCCAAGCTCTATATTTCCCTGGGAGTTAACCCTGAGAATCTTATTATGCTTGACTCCACGGGAGTTTTAAATACTCGTAGAGAAGGAATAAATAAATATAAGAAGGAGTTTGTCAGGGAAACCAGCGCCGATACCCTTGAAGAAGCCATGAAGGATGCTGATGTTTTCCTGGGCCTTTCCGTGGCAGATGTGCTTACGGCAGAGATGCTGAAATCAATGAAACGGGATCCCATCGTTTTTGCCATGGCTAATCCCAATCCTGAAATCTCGTATGAGAAAGCTATTGCTGCCAGGGAAGATATCATATTTGCCACCGGGCGGTCCGATTATCCAAACCAGATCAACAATGTACTGGGATTTCCCTTTATTTTCAGAGGGGCCCTGGATGTGAGTGCTACTTCCATTAATGAGGAAATGAAGATTGCAGCAGTGAATGCCCTGGCCTCTCTTACCAAAACAGATGTTCCTGAGGTGGTCAATAAAGCTTATAAAGTGGAGAATCTGCACTTTGGCAGGGATTATATCATTCCCAAGCCCCTTGATCCAAGGTTAATTTATCATGTGGCTCCGGCTGTTGCTAAAGCAGCCATGGATTCCGGTGTGGCCAAGCGGTCCATTGAAGACTGGGAGGCATATGAAGAATCCCTGAAGGAAAGAATGGGAATTGAGAATCGTTTGATCCACGAGGTAAGGTTGAAAGCACAGCAGAATCCCAAACGATTGGTATTTGCTGAGGCAGCAAGTTTTAAAATGCTGAAAGCCATTCAAACCATTATTCAGGAGAAGATTGCAAACCCGGTATTATTGGGCGATAAAGGACATATTATGCAGTTGATCGAGGAATATCACCTGGATCTGAACGGAATAGAGATCATTGATCAGTCTGCTCCTGAATTAAAGTCAACAAGGGCGAAATACGCTCAAAAACTGTACAAAACGCGTCAGCGGAAAGGAATGACTTATGAGGATGCCCTGAAACACATGAGTCAGGCCAACCAGTTTGGCATGATGATGGTCACAGAGGGTGATGCAGATGCCTTTCTTTCAGGATTTTCCAGCAAGTATGCAGATGTAATCAAACCGGCCATACAAATTGCGGGTACCAATAATCCCCAGAAACACATTGCCGGGATGTACATAGTTCATACCAAAAAAGGCCCCTACTTTTTCGCCGATACTACCGTTAATGTTCAACCCAGTTCACAGACGCTTGTAGATACCACCATCATGGTGGCAGAACAGGTGAGTCATTTTAATATTGAACCAGTTATCGCAATGGTCGCATATTCAAATTTTGGCGCCATCAAAGGAGCCAGTGCAATACGTTCCAGGGAGGCGGTTGAGATTCTGCACAGGGAGCATCCCGAACTCATTGTGGACGGAGAGATGCAGATGAATTATGCCCTGAATACAGAACTCAGAAAACAAAAATTTCCCTTCAGTAAATTGGGGGACAAAAAGGTGAATACCATTATATTCCCCAATCTGAGTTCTGGAAATATTGCTTATAAAATGATGCAGGAAATTGGAGAGGCAAATGTTACAGGCCCCATTCTCTTGGGAATAGGGAAACCCATCCACATTCTTCAAATGGAAAGTGAGGTAAGAGAAATTGTTGATATGGCTGCTTTTGCAGTTGTGGATGCACAATTTCGTGGCTAGAAAGCTTGGGGGAAGCTAAAAGCAAAAGGGCCGTCTGAATTTCAGAAGGCCCTTGTTTTTTAGCTTTATCTCCAACCTGTCACCTACTGGTAATCCGCCAGTGATTCCATCAGTTTTTTTCTTGTAAAGAAGATGCGGCTTTTTACGGTGCCGATTTTAAGATCCAGCTCTTCAGCTATCTCCTTATACTTATATCCTTCTGTGTGCATCAGAAAAGGAACCTTTAACTCATCCTGCAGCTTGTCGATATGCTTGTTAATCTCTTTATGCTGCATGCTTGAATCAGGCTTGATATAATTGGATTCCCTGGAATTGTTCAGGTAATACAGATCTTTGGTAGTATCTACCACCGTGTTTTGTCTGACAGCTTTTCTATAGTTATTGATAAATGTATTCTTCAATATGGTGTAAGCCCAAGCTTCGAAATTTGTAAACTCAATGAACTTATCCTTGGAAGATAATGCCTTCAGGTAAGTTTCCTGAACAAGGTCTTTAGCCGCTTCGCGATTGGCTGTGAGACTGAGGGCAAACCTTTCAAGTCTTTCTTCCATATTTATCAGCTTAGTGTTAAATTCCATTGTAGTCATGATAAGGATGCTTTACGTTGTCAATGCGTTTAATTGTTTAACAAATATATAATACTATTAAAC
>CAYWGP010000222.1:0-8588 GCA_964458155.1 uncultured Bacteroides sp. | reverse complement strand
ACTCCATCATCCTGCCCCTGACCGGAAATAGTTTGCCCCCACAATAAGGTTCCACTGGGATCGTATCTGACAATCATAATCTCTCCGCTCCCGTTGCTTGCATTACTTAAGTTCAGGGCTGTCCCAGCTCCGGCATGTGTTAATCCAATGCCTGAACCATAAAAGGTCCCTATAAAATAGACGCCTGATTCATCGGCCACAACACCGTTTGCTATATCGTTGTTATTACCCCCGGCCTCCATGAGCCATTGTTCATCCCCATCCAGGTTGTACTTGATCAGGAACAGATCCTCCATATTTGGATTCCAGCCAATTATCAGTGGCCCGAAATTCCCAAATCCAGTATCGTATACACCGGTGGCATATATGGCTGTTGAGCTTGCAGTAACAGCCACGCCCTTCATATAGCCAAAATTGGCTTCTGATCTTCTTACCCATTGGAATTCGCCGTCCGGGTTGTATTTGGCCAGAAAAAAATCTTCGTAGGATGCATTACTTAATGTGGATGGAGCCGTGTGTGGAGAGGTGCCTGAAAAATATGCTGTGCCGGTCCCAAAATAGCCTGTAATGTATATATTTCCACTCTCATCAGTTGTAATGCCGTTGACCATGTCATTCTCAGGGCTACCAATCTTAAATGCCCAAATGACATTTCCTGCAGAATCGTATTTCGCCACATAGCCATCCATCAAGCCGTAGGTGGCATTGAACTGTGTTGATGGGTTTACCCCTCCGGGGAAGGTGGCAGACAGATCATCTTCCCAGTCACCTACTACATACACATGATTGGAAGCCGGATCCACAACCACCTGCCTGGCAATTTCGTAAGCACTTGAACCTATGGATCTGGCCCATTCCCACTGGGGGTTCTGGGCCCTGGAGACGAAGGCCATCCAAAGGAAAAGCAATAACAATATATTTCTATGCATGGATAAATGCAATTTCATACACAAGTAATTTATTTCCTTCTCTCCTTCTTTTTCCGATGATCAATTGATAAAAAATACACTTTCTTTTATCTTATAAACCAACAACTTATTCACAATTCTTTCCTGCTCAGCCTGTTCCTAAAACCGGATGCCCATTACTGTTATATCGTCCACCTGCTCACCCCCGTTCATCCAATCCTCCAGGGAGTGCTGCAGCATCCGTTTCTGCTCAGACATTTTTTGCCCATGGATCTCCAGGAGCAGCTCCCTGAATCGCTTCCGGGAAAACTTCTTGTCTTTCTCTCCGCCAAACTGGTCCTCAAATCCGTCCGAATACAGATAAATTATATCTCCTTTCCTGATCTTCACTTCATGAGGGGTGAAGTCTCTTCCGGTAATAGCCCCTATCCCGATGGGCATGGGATCTGCTTTGATCATCTGAATCTCCTGGTCCCGGACCAGGACCAGGGGATTGAATCCACCGGCATACTGCAGGACGGACTGTTCAGGATCGTATACACACAATGCCATGTCCATGCCATCGGTGGCTGAATAAGCTTTACCCTTCTGCCTCAATGCCTGGATAATCTCATTTTTCAGTTTGTTCAAGAGGCTATCCGCTTCCAGGATGCCACGGTTATTCACCAGGTCGTTCAGGAGCGTAATCCCAAGCATGCTCATAAATGCGCCGGGTACCCCATGACCCGTACAATCGGACACCGCAACCACCAGCTTGTCATTCTTTCGCGCCAGCCAGAAAAAGTCCCCGCTCACAATATCCTTGGGCCGGTTTAATATGAAGCTTTCTGGGAATAAGCGGTGAAGCCTTTGCTCCGGTGGGAAAACAGCTCTTTGTATGCGACGGGCATAGGTAATGCTATCGGTCATGCTGGTATTGATCCGCTGGATTTCTTCATTCTTTAATTTGATGGCATCGTGCTGGGCTTCGATTTCCTGCTTCTGGCTGACCACCTCCTCGGTGCGGGCCTCAACAGCCTTTTCCAGACTCGCCTTTTCCAATCTTAGCTGGTATTCCCTTCGTTTCACATAGGCGGAAAAAAGGGAAAATAGCACGATGACAATCAACACATAGAACCACCAGTGCTTCCAGAGGGGTTTCGCAATGATGATGTTGTACTTCAGGGGATCCTCGTTATAAACCCCTTCTGAGTTCATGGCCCGGAGCATAAAGGTATACCTGCCATCAGGAAGCTGGCTGAACAGCACATTGGTATTTTTAAGGGGCTCGGACCAGTCATTTCTCAGTCCCTCCATTTTGTAGCGGTAGGTAACTTCCTCAGAATTTGTAAAATATACCCCCACATATTCAATTCCCAGATCATAGCGGCCCGGGCGGAGTTTTAGTCCGTTGCGGGGTTCACTCTCCTCTCCATTCACCGAAACCGAGGTAATTGAAAGTGCCGGGGTAGGTGGGTCCTTTCTTTTCATGGCCGGCTGGTAGGAAAGAACGCCATTGGAGCTGCCGAACCACAGGATCCCGCTTGCCTCTCTGAAAGAGGCATTGGTGTTGAACTCCATGCTTTGTTCGATCCCCACCTCCTCTTTGATCCTTTTGATATGCGAATCCTGCAGACGGATCCTGCTCAATCCGTCGCGGTGACCGATCCACAGGTGCAGGGAATCATCACACATTAGGGACTGGCAGTAATCAGAAACCAGTCCATTTTCTTTGGTGAAATTCACCGCCGAATCTCCTGCAAATTTCCATAATCCGCTGCCACTGGTTCCCACCCAGGCATGCCCTTCCTGATCCACCCAGGTGCAGCTGATGTTCAGGGGAGCATCCAATTCGGGAACAGCGATCCGAAATACGGAATCATTTTCAATATAGGAAGGGGATGTGCTCAGGGTGGAGAGCCATACCCGTCCGGATCCATCTATATAGAGATCATTTACAACATTGTAGGGGATGCCGTGCCTGATTGTAAACCAGTCTATGCGTCCACTGGAAGTGTTCAACTTGCATACTCCCTTCCCGGTAGCGATCCAGAGAATATCATCCTTGTGTTTCAGCGCATTGATGTTGTTCTCCAGGCTGCCCGGGCTGATAAAAACCGGGATGAAGCGCATTTGCCCGGGAGCCCAGCGGTATAAACCGCTTCTCCGGGTTCCTATCCACAATTCGCCTTCCGGGGATCCGGCAATGGAAGTCACCCGTTCTTCAGGAAGTCCATATTCGGGGCCTGATATTTGGAGGAATTCCCTCTTGGCACGGTCCAGACGAATCACTCCGGTTTCAGTCCCGAACCAGGCCAGGTGCTCGTTCACATACACCGCATGGATATCATTGTCTATGGCCGGATTGTCCAAAAAGTAGTAGGTGAAGGCTTCGTCCACCAAACGTACCAGTCCGGTTCCGAACATCCCCAGCCACATATTGTGCTCCCGGTCCTGCATCACAAACTTCACATTATCTCCTGGCAATCCTGAACGTTCCGAAAAATTGATCCAGGAGCTAAAAGCTCCCTCCTCGTCCCGGACCAGCTTATAAAGTCCGTTGCCAAAGGTGGGGATCCATAAGTTCCCGTCTGCATCTTCGAAAACCTGCTGTGGTCCTTCGATTTGGGCCTCCATGCCCAGGCCCAGGGCCTCCGCCTTCATGGTATGACCGGAAGTATTGTAACGATAGATCCCTTCATCCATGGTAAGTATGTACAGGGTTTCCTTGTCTCCGGACAGCACCAGGTCCTGAATCTTCGTTTCAGGAAGCCCTTCCATGGGGCTGATCAGCCTCAATCGGCCGGATTCATGCTCCAGAGAATACAGATGCACCCCATCGATGGCCCCTACCAGGATTTCCGTGGAGGAGAGTATTTCAAAAGCGTAAATGGAAAGCGCCCGGAGCGTATCCTGATACAGCACGGGTTCCTTGTCACGATCGATCCTCCAGATTCCCCCGGATTGGGTGGAGATCCAGGTGGTATGGCCCCTGGTCTTTATTTCAGTAACACTGCCTGTGCCCGGATTCCCTTTCACCACTTTTATAAAGCCAGTTCCATCATACAGGGAGACGCCGCCATTCATGTGGCCAAACCAGGCCCCCAGTTCATTTATGTGGGAAGCGAGTATGAAATTATCACACAGGGAGTCGGAATCGGTAAATACCTCGAATGAATTGCCATCGAACCGCGATAAGCCTTCTCCGGTCCCAATCCACAGGTGTCCCGAATGATCCTGGACAAGCGAATAGACATAGGGCTGTGGAAGCCCGCTTCTTTCGCCATAATCAATGACCTTGTGCAACTGGCTCCAGCATGGATGCAAATAAAACAAGGTAAGCAGCAGCACTGCTGACCTTAGAATATTTGGGTATGTCCTTATTTTGCTATCCATGCCCTGGCTCTATTTCTCAATGACCCTCATCTGGATCTTCGGTCTGTAAACGGGAATGCCCCCGATGGGTATCACATAGAAGGGCAGCATTTCTCCATATTGATTTTCCACCGTGATCACCACATTGTTGTTTTTGACCAGCATGGTCCTGTTCTTAATAAACTGGACCTCCATGGAAGTGTTTCTCTCATCTTCACTGATCGGAAACTCCTTATTGACCCAGTTATCCTCACCGGAAATGGGGCACAATTCTCCATTTTTGGCCACCGATACAAGGCGGATATAGCCATCGTCGTCCCAGTCGAAATTCGTGATTTTGACAGATATGGTCCTGTCATCCAGGTAAGGATATATCTGAGAAACGTTGTTCTGGTTGTTGGAGAGCCTGAAGGTGTATTCGAAGGTGAAAATATTGCCCCCCTCCACTTCGCGGTTCTCCTTGGGTTCCGTGCTCAGGAAATAGCGGTACAAATTCCCGTCGTCGCCAGATTCCCCCTGGGCAATGACCTTGAATACCCTTCCGTCAAATTTCTCCACATATTCTCCTTCAGCGGGGTTGAAAGGCCCGAAAGTATACCAGTCGTTGTCGAAACGGTTGCTCATTCCAAAACTCCTGGATGCCAGCAGGCTTCCGCTCTTATAATTGCCAACGGGATCCACGCCCTGTGCGTCGGGGTCAGAATAACAGCCGCTGCCGCCATATATGGAGAATCGCACCTGGGTATTAAAGGCGCCCTTGTCTTCGTCCAGCTCTCCTCCTGTATCCGGATCAAATACACGAAGATAAAAAGGAGCTGTCTGTGACATGGGCACCTGCAGGAAAAAGATCTGGCAAAAGTCGTCATCTCCCCAGGATCGTTCAGCCTGTGCCCCAAAGGTTACCAGGTAGGGAATATTTTCCTGTTCGGCCGGGGCTGATTGGGACCATGCCCATTGTGGAAGCATCAGCAGGGAGCTGAAGGCCAGGACAAGCAGGTATATAGGATAGTGTTTCATGGCATGAAGAGTTAAAAATTTCGAGGTGACATGGTTTTGATGCTGTTGAAAGGGAGATTATAGCCAAGGAATATTTCATGGGTACCCACATTGGTCATTAGTTTTCCAAGTGACAGGTCGTAAGAATAACCAAATACATATCTGTTCATATGCTTGTAGCTGATCATCCCACCAAGGGTCTGATCAAACCTGTACATGGCTCCCAGACTGATTTTCTCACCGAAATGCACCAGGCCCGCGAGTTCAATCAGGGGGGATCTGCCTGATGCGAACGCCAGCAGCAGGGAGGGGTCCAGACTTATGTTTTCCTTGATCGTTTGGTGCCAGCCCAGATCCAGATAAAATACCTGTTGCGATCTGCTCCAGCGGCTGGCCTCTCCCTCATATGGTGTAAGTGTATTTTTCAACATCTGGGGGAGCGAAATTCCTGCATGGAAGTTACCTCGCACAAAAGCTGCTCCAATCCCAAAATTGGGCTGAAACTTGATACCAGGATCTTCCCCGTAAAGAGGATCTCCCTGGTCCACAAGCTGCAATTGGGCGATCTTGACCTGAAGCAGCCGGAACTCTCCCTGGAGCCCCAAATTAAGGGTGCTCGCCGGACCCAGTTGCAGTGTATAGGAATACATCCCTATCAAACCTCCCCATTGAACCGGTCCCATACGTTCATATTCCAGAGACATACCCACTCCCACGTTTTTGTCGGGTAATCGTGTGTGGAAGTTCAGGAGGCTGGCCGAAGGGGATCCCTCCCAGCTCACCCATTGTTGCCTGGACAGCAGAGAAATTCCGGGAATATCGCGGTCACCAGCCCATGCCGGGTTATATACCATCGGGTTTTGCTGGTGCTGAACGAAGAACACGGGTTCCTGACCCTCCACCTTTAAAAGTAAGGCGAAGAGGTACACCATGGCCATTACCAGCCACCTGGAGGTGCCCAACTTCCTATTCCCGGTTGATATATACAAAGCCTTTGCGAATGCCATTTTCTCCGTACTTGAAAATATAGTAGTAAGTTCCTTCGGGAAGTACTCCTCCCATCACCCATCCTTCCTCGGGTGTCCCATCCCAATCGTTTTGATAATTGGCCCGGTAAAAAACAGTTATCCCCTGCCTGTTGAAGACCAACAGTTCATTTTCTCCCAGGTTTTCGATGCCCACAATCACAAACCTGTCGTTGTACCCATCCCCGTTGGGTGAAAAACTTTCCGGGATAAAGATCTCATCGGCGTCCTCTTCAACGATAAGCCGGATGCCTTCAATGGAGTCCTTGCAGAGTTGCTGGTCGGTGACCATCACCCGGTAATATCCCACCGTCATGCTGTCCGGATCCTCCAGGATTGATTCATAATTATCAGTACCAGACCAGTATACCTGATATGGAAAGGTGCCTCCCGTAATTGAGATCTCCACAGATCCATCCCTTGCTTCATAGCTCGTCAGAGCAGCAATGGAATCTACAGTGGCCACCAGTAACTCTGGCTCCGTAATAGTCAAAGGTGCGGAGGTGCTTATGCAGGCATTGCTGTCTGTCACCGTGACCACGTAGGCCCCGGGAGCAAGATCACTCAGATCCTCCTCCGGGGAGGTGAATCCTGAAGGTCCTGTCCACTCCTGTACATAGGGTGCCAGTGCGTTTACGGTAAGTGCGATGGCACCATTGTCCAGTTCGAAACAACTTACATGGGTCAATGCAGCTGAAAGTTGCGGTACCGCAAGCTCCACGACTTGGGCTGAATCATTCATCATATGTACCGAATCATTTTCCGGGTTCCGTGCTTCCACCCTGTAGGTACCCGGGTAGTCCACGGATGTCCAGACCTGCGAGAAACCTGTTCCCGTGAGGGTATCCAACCTGATGGTATCCTCCCGAATCAGGGTATATAGAACACCCAGGTCAGAATCCGACAGGATCACAGATACACCGGTGTCTCCCTCACAAAAAGAGCCCCCTCCCGAGACATCATATAACAGCGGAAATTCAGACAAATCCACTTCCATTACACAGATATCAAACATCCCGATGTCGTTGTTCATTAATTCCCAGATCCTTAGCCAGAGGGTGTCCCCTGGATTTAGTCCGGTCAGTGTGGTGCCAGACGCCCTGGGGTGGTAGCTGCCGTTATTCACATTACATTCCATGAGTGACAGGTTATCACAGTCGCCTGAGTAGACGGCCATCACTGGTCGGTACATCCAGCCATCGTTGTTGGGATATTGATCAATAGCTTCGGTATAAGTCTGTATATCGATACTTCCCGAAGCCGGGACCTCCAGCTTGAACCATACATCCCCGCCCTGATAGGATCCGCAGCCCGGGTCCGGGACTCCTGAAGCTGTAGCATGTAGATTGGTAAAGCGGTCAAAGGTGCATGAATCCCTCACTGTCAATTCTATGGCATCGCAGGGCACATCGTTGGGTACTGCGCTTCCTTCCACTGCTTCCTCTACCTGGTGGAATAGCTCCGGCTGGGACTGATTGGCAAAAGAGGCTACGATCCATGCTGAATCCCTGGCGACATCCGAGACCCTCAATTCATCCAGCCTTCCCCTGACCGATTCGGAACCGGGCATCCAGGTCATGATATAGATCTCCCTGACCGTATCCAGCTCAAAATAGGGGGTAGGGCCAAAATCCTGTACTCCGTTCAGGTAACCGGTAACTGCGGTCCCGTCCCAGCGGAGTGCCATATGGTACCAGGTGGCTGTGTCAATGGCACTACCCGTCACCAGGTCATAGGTGTTTCCCATGCCAGTACCCCATGTCGAATCAGGCCAGTAACGCACATATACCCGGTCAGTGATGGGATCCTGCTGCCGGTGAGCAAATATATAATCGGAATCAATACCAGGGATGGAATCGGTATTGATCCAGAGTTCAACGGTGCCTGCTCCCGTATTGAATCCATTGACCGGCATGGTGGCGTAGTCATCTGCTCCGTCGAACCAGACCGAACCTGCGATCTTCCCCTCCCTGAGTGCATCTGGTAACATTCCGCCCATGGTGGATCCGTGGTTCTGGTATGAAGTGGCGTCCTGCAGCTGCGGATCCGATCCCGAAGGATCATTGTTCATGTGCCAGACCGCCGTATACTGGTTGCTCCAGACAGCCGATGTATCCCATTGGGGCAGTGCGTCAGGATTACCGAAATAGAGGAAGATCTCGGTAGGTTGAAGTGCTGAAAGGGAGGGGATGCGTACCCATGCGTGCAGGGTTCCCGCCACGGGATCATAGGATTCAATCTCATAATCCAGGATGCTAAGCCTATCCTCACCCGTAAAACAGAGGTCCATTCCGTCAGCAAACTT
>CAYWGP010000221.1:0-2526 GCA_964458155.1 uncultured Bacteroides sp. | reverse complement strand
AGGAGAGACAGCATCCTGAGCTATTCATGGTAGTTTCAAGCCGTTCCCATTATAACGAGGAGACCAGGAATTTTGTGGAATCGCTCGACTCCGGGGGAAAGGAGCTCAGCCTGGTTAGCAAGGGAAGTTCATTGAAGCTTTGCCTTGTGGCTTCTGGTGAGGCTGATATTTATCCCCGCCTTGGTCCCACCATGGAGTGGGATACTGCTGCCGCCCATGCAGTGGTCAAGGCAGCCGGCAAGAATGTTTACCGGACTGATACCGGCGAGGAATTAAACTACAATAAGCAGAACCTTCTTAACCCCTATTTCGTAGTAAAATAGAGGTTGCCTGATGCAACCATAAATCTTACAGAGAGGTCATTAAAAGTGAGCCCATCCATGAACAGTGAGAAGGACATACTTGCTGGATGTATCAAGGGGAAGCAATCTGCGCAGTGGGAATTGTATACGCGCTACTCCAGGTTGCTCCTTGCCATATGCAACAGGTACGCAAAGAGCCTGGATGAAGCCGAAGATATTCTGCAGGAAGGATTTGTAAAGATCTTTCTGAATATCAAGGAGTTCAAGGGTGATGGTCCGTTGTTGGCGTGGATGCGCCGGATTATGATCAACACAGCCATTACCCATTATCATAAGATGCGGAAACACCGCTACCATGATGAACTGGGTGAGGTGAGCGAATCGAAGTTTGAAGACAAGGGCTGGGGAGAGGCTGAGTTTACTGAAGAGGAACTTTTCAAGGTGATTCAGCTTATGCCGGATGGTTACAGGCAGGTTTTTAACCTTTACGCATTGGAAGGATATAAGCATCGGGAGATTGCAGAGATTTTGAAAATTGATGAAAATACAAGTAAATCACAATACAGCAGAGCCAGGAGATGGTTGCAGGAGAGGCTGATAACATTAAAGGAGGAGCGTATTAAACGAGATGAGTGATAAGCTCAATATAGAACAGTTGTTCCGGACAAGGCTCGATGGGGCTGAACTTTCCCCTTCACCTGCCTCGTGGAAAGCTATTCAGCGACAGCTTCGCTGGAAACAGTTTTTGCGTTTTAAGCCAGGACAATTTAATATCTACTATGTAGGAGCCCTTATGCTTGCTGCCACAGGCTTAGTAGTGATGCTGGCTGGAGACAAGAATCAGGCTGATCAGACCTCTACAGATGATCTTAGCATCACCTTATCTCAATCAGAGTCTTCCGCAAACGATCGCGACGAGAACCCCGGTAAGTCGTTGGATAAAACAAATAGTGATAGCAGGAAGCAAAATAAATACGCTGAGATTTCTGATACACTTTCCCAACCAGAGGCGGATTCTAGCACAGCCAGGGATAGTCAGGATACCGGATCAATAGAAGAGGGGTCAGAAGCTCTTCTTAAGAATTTGAAAGAAACTGTGGTCATCCCCGTAGTACCTAAAGATACTGAGGAGCCACAGGCAGTGCCCCTTACATTCTTCACCACTTCCATCCAATCGGGGTGCGCCCCTCTGACTGTTCAGTTTACAGATCAGAGTATAAATGCAAGCAGTTATTTCTGGGATTTTGGAACTGGGGATAATAGCAGGGAGCAGAATCCCTTTTATGAGTTCAGAGAAGCAGGCCGTTATGTGGTAACACTTACCACTGAAAACCATGGAAAGCTTCCAACTACATCACGCATGATGGTTGAGGTGCTGGCTGCACCTGTGGCCGATTTCCAGATTGAAGAAGGACTGCAAGGTATTGATGATCATGTGGTACTGAACCTTGTGAATTACTCAACTGATGGATCTGTTTTTGCCTGGAACCTGGTGAACGATGCATGCAAAGATTGTAGCGACTGGTCCTCAAACGAGCACCAGCCAAGCCTCGAACTGAAATCCATTTCACCTGAATCCAGGTCAGTCAAGCTGGAGGTGATCAATGAGAATGGTTGCAGCGATACGGTTATTCAAACCTTACCCTTGATCGTTGAATCGTCTGAAACAAGGATCAAGTTTCCTACAGCCTTCAGTCCCAATCCATCGGGACCGGGCAATGGCAGTTTTGCCCCTGGTTCAAAAAGGATCGATTTATTCTATCCTGTCTATATTGAAGTACCTGTGGAGTTTCGCATGAGGATCTATACACGCAGGGGAGAACTTGTATTCGAAACCCATGAATTATTTCAGGGCTGGGATGGCTACATGCTCCAGGAACGCGCAAAGAGTGATGTCTATGTATGGATGGCTGAAGGAAAGTGGAAAGACGGGGAGTCTTTTAACCTTCATGGCGATGTAACCGTGGTCTGGAACCAATACTGGTAATTGCACAGGAATACTATTTTTGTATTGCTGTGAATGTACCAACACCTTCCAAAGAACAACAGCTCCTGTTTAATATCCTGAAAGGAGAAGTCCCCACCAGCCTGGAGGGGATTGATACTAATACTTTATTTGATCTATTCCGGAGGCATCGTCTCTTCCCGCTGGCCCCGGCACTTTTCCCCTTGCTTGAGGGAGAGGAACGGACCCGTTGGAAACAGGCGGTCCGGTTCAGAACTC
>CAYWGP010000220.1:0-29770 GCA_964458155.1 uncultured Bacteroides sp. | reverse complement strand
GCAATATAGAGACCGTCACCTGGCCCGATTTCATACTTAAGTCCATCGATGGTAAATTCGAATTTTCCGCTGTGACAGAATGAGGTCTGGGTGTGAAAGTGTGAGTGTTGACTGGCGTTGACTCCCTTTTCAAACTTTACTTTCACCATCATGATCTGATTGTCCCATCCGAGAATCTGCCTGGAGAGTCCGGGTCCAAGTTGTTCCCACTCATTATTCTGGCCCGGGATCATAGTGTTACTGGCTCTGTTCATGGTACATTGTTATTAGGTTCTATAAACTGTATTTAAACTACTTGATTCCATTTTATGTCAGGTAGGGAATAGTATGCGGGCCTTCTGGCAGGACGCAGATCCGGGTATCCGGACCATACTTCTGCACCAGCTCCAATATCAGGCTGTTGATGTTGCTTACCGGTTCAAGATGAGCGCTTTTAACGGTTTCGGGATCCAGTTTGCTGTAAAGGTAGACATCGGCCTTCATCTGGACCATCGCCTGGAAGTAGACCTGCCATGTATCCCGCAGCTCCTGTTCATGCTCCCTGATGAACCCCATCAGCGATCCCACCTTATCCACCGATTTAAGAATGATCTCATAGTCGCTTCCAAAGGGGATTCCGTCCCAGCACTCGGCGACCATGATAATACTTCCACCCTCCTTTACCACCCTTTCTGCAGCACTCATCCCCTTCACCGACTGGTATATATTCAAATCAAGCGGGTAGCCTGAATTGCTTGTGATCACTATATCGAAGGCTTCTTTCAAGAGAGCCATGGCGGTCTCCTTTGCAAAGGCACAGCCCTGTGAATGTGCCTCTCTCAGCTCACCGGCGAATACCCCGGTGATCTCCTTGTCCCTGTTTAGAGTTATGTTCAGCAGGAATAGCGGTGCAGCCAGTTCGGCCGCCTCCGTAACATCTTCCCAAAGGGGGTTACCGGATGTAAGGCCCCACCGGGTATTGGGATTTTCCAGGTTCCTGATGGAATGATTATAACGCACCGTCTCCAGGGAAGCCATCCCGGGCATCAGGGCTTTCCCGCCACCGGAAAAACCTGCAAAGAAATGAGGTTCGATGAAGCCGCTTAGGATTCTCAGGTCATAATCCAGAATCTCCTTATTGAGCAGGATGCGGTTTCCGGAAGCGGTAGATCCTAAAAATTTCTGTTGCGATGGGTCAGATGCATTGTTTTGCACGATCCTGAATCGTTCTGTCACTTCTTTACCCAGGATGGTGATCAGCTCTTCGGGAGTGGCCGGACGGTGAGTTCCGGTAGCACAGAAGAAGGTGATATGATCGTCGGGAAGATGGTCCAGGGATTGAAGCAGGGGGGGAAGCATCAGATGATAGGGGGTGGCCCGTGTAATGTCGCTGACTATAATAGCCACCTTCTGCCCTTCACGAACCGACTCAGAAAGGGGAGGAAGGTGAATCGGATTGGCCAGGGCCTCCTTCACAGCCAGAAGCTGGTCAGGCAAACCCTTCACATAGCGGGGTTCCACCACTTCGGTGTGAACATGATCGGGAATCTCCGCTTTCAGCCGTTCCCTTCCATAGGCCAGTTGTATCTGCATAATATTAAATTATTCCCCGTCCAACGGTATAGACAAGTAGCAGGCCGATGACCCCCACTATAAGACCCACAAGGGTCATGGGAAGCAGGTTCCTCCGGATCAGCAGTCCCTCCACCCCAACCAGTCCCACCGTGGCACAGGCGGCAATCACATTGTGAACACAGATCATATTGCCCATGGCGCCCCCGATGTTCTGCAGGCTTACTATCAGGATGGTTGACATACCCAGCTGATCGGCTATGGAAAACTGAAATACAGAAAACAGCATGTTGGAAACAGTATTGGAGCCGGCCATAAAGGAACCAAGGGCACCCACAAAGGCATCCACCAGCGGCCAGGTTCCCTGGAAGGTATTTGTCATGGCTGTAGCCATGGCTATGGGCATTCCAACAATCTCTTCCGGGTTATTGCCAGATTGCATCATGATTCGGACCATGGGGACCGCAAAGAGCAGGGCAATCATGGGATTCTTAATTCTTCTCACCGATTCAGACCAGGCTGCTCCCACCTCTCTACCCTTCATCCTAAACAGCGGAATACACAGAAGGGCCACCAGGATAAAGGGAAGAATACCCGGATTGTAAAGGGGATCGATGGTCCCGCTTACCGAGGTGCCAAAGAGATTAGAATAAGGAATATCGGCCGATTTCACCCAGCTGAAAAAGGGCAGGCTGCGTACACGGGTCAGGACCAGCAAAAGGCCAATCATCACATAGGGCATCCATGCCTTCACTATGGATACCCTGGTGTTGCCCGAATGATCCATGGAGATGGTGCCGCTCCAGTTCTTTTCCCACTTGGATTTTTCAGGGAAGTCCCAGGTGGCTTTTGGAACCAGGAATCCTGCCCTGGTTGCGGGAATCAATATGGCCAATCCCAGGAGTCCGCCCAGCAAACTGGGAAATTCAGGTCCCAGCAGCAGAGCCACCAGCACATAGGGTCCCACAAAACAGAATCCGGCAAAAAGGGCATAGGGCCAGATGGCCAGTCCCTCCCTGAAACTCCGTTTTTCCCCAAAGAAGCGGGTCATCATGGCCACCATAATCAGGGGGAGCAGCAGTCCGGGCAGGGCATGCTGAAGTGCAGTCCAGACCCCCACCTGCTGCATGTAGCCCGGAAGATCCATGCCCGCTGCAGCAATATGCTGTTGAACTGATGGAATATCCAGGGAGGGCTGGATCCCCAGGAGGGTTGGTGTTCCCACCGATCCGAAAGATACCGGTGTGACATTGGCAATTAGAGCGACCATCACTGCTGCCAGGGCTGGAAATCCCAGGGAGAGAAGCAGGGGAGCCGCCAGGGCTGCAGGGGTGCCAAATCCTGCCGAGCCCTCGATAAACCCGCCAAAGAGCCAGGCGATGATGATGGCCTGTACCCGTTTATCGGCAGAGATATTGGTGAAGCCCCGGTTGATGGCTTCGATGGCGCCACTCTCACGCATGGTAAAAAGAAGCAGGAGGGCCCCGAAAATGATAAAGAGAATTTTAAAGGCAATTATTACCCCGTTGAGGGTGGAGGCCAGTATCCAGTTTCCGGGTGTCTTCCAGATGAATAAAGCCAGGAGCAGGGTGATGAAAAAGGCCACCGGCATGGCTTTGGTGGCCGGCCAGCGGAATCCCACCATCAGCACAAAGATGGAAATAATGGGAACGGCGGCCAGCAGGGCAAGTATTCCTATTGACATACCTTAAAGAAAAGCAAAAATTTTCAAGAATAACAGCACTTGCTACGCTTGAAAAAAATACATTCAGACAGGGAAATCGGCTCAGGATCCAAAAGGCAGATCAAAAAAGTTTACTTTTATGGCTTATATATGCAGGTATATGAAGATCTTAATTGCACCCGACTCATTTAAGGATTGTCTGAGCGCCATGGAGGTGGCTTCAGCACTGGCCAGGGGAATACAAAAAATTATTCCGCGTGCCCATTGCATCCTTGTTCCCATGGCTGATGGCGGGGAGGGGACAGTTGAATCTCTGGTAGATGCCACCCGTGGAAAGCTTATTGAACTGAGGGTGCTGGATCCATTGTTGCGGGAGACGGACTCTTTTTATGGCATAAGCGGTGACGGGGAGACTGCAGTGATTGAAATGGCTGCAGCTTCGGGAATCGAACTCCTGAAAGAGGAAGAAAGAGATCCCTGGATCACTTCCACCTATGGAACCGGACAGCTGATTAAGGATGCCCTGGACCGGGGCACAAGGAAGATCATACTGGGGATAGGGGGGAGTGCCACCAATGATGGCGGAGCCGGCATGGCCCGGGCCCTGGGGGTGAAATTTACGTCAAAGTCCGGACCCATCGATGTCAGGGGGGGAGGTATGCTGGACGAGGTGGCACAGATTCATATGGAAGAACTGGATCCACGGATCAGGCATACCGAGATCCTGGTGGCCTGTGATGTAAGTAATCCATTGACAGGCCCGCAGGGAGCATCTGCAGTATATGGCCCGCAAAAAGGGGCCGACCCACCAATGGTGGAGAAACTGGACCGGAACCTGGTACATTTTGCCGGCCTGATCAGGGATCAGGTGGGAAAGGAGATCTCCGAAATTCCGGGTGCTGGAGCAGCAGGCGGACTGGGAGCAGGTTTAATGGCCTTCCTGGATGCCGGACTGATGGGGGGATTTGATATGATTGCCAGGGTGGTGGGTCTTGAAGAAAAGATGCGTGGAGCCGACCTGGTAATTACCGGTGAGGGTAAGATGGATGCCCAGACCCGCTTTGGTAAGACTCCCTTCGGGGTGGCGCAGATGGCTCTCAAGTATGGGAAACCAGTAATAGGCGTGGCAGGAACTCTGGAAGAGGATGCAGGCATGCTCTATGATGAGGGTTTCGACCTCTTGATGCCCATACAGGAAAAACCTGGCGATCTGGAAGAATCATTAAGAAATGGGAAACAACTCCTGGAACGATGCGGGGAACGGACGGCCAGGTTGCTTACATTGAAGATTTAGTTATTTTTGCCATTCGGTCCGCATAAATCAACAGAATATGCTTGTATTTAAATTTGGAGGGGCATCGGTCAAAAGTGCTGAAGCAGTAAAAAATATCGTAGAGATACTTCAGCGCTACGGGAAGGAGCAAATAGTAGTGGTGGTCTCTGCCATGGGAAAGACCACCAATGCCATTGAACGGATTATCGACTTCTATGCCACAGGGAAAAGTGAGGAGCTAAAGCAGGAATTCAAGGCTCTGAAAACGTACCACATGGAGGTGGTGAACGGGCTTTTCAAAGACAAGGGGAACAAGGTCTTTGCAGCTGTAGAGCAATTATTTGACGACCTGGCCGACAGGCTGGCCAAAGATCCCACGCTGAATTACGATTACGATTATGACCAGCTGATCTGCTTCGGGGAAATGCTATCTACCACCATCATCGCACATTTCCTGAATACCTCAAAAGTCTCCACCCGCTGGATGGATATCCGTCGTTCACTCAAGACCGACAATGCCTGGCGCGAGGCAAAAATAGACTGGGATCTGTCGAGCCAGCTGGTGAACGAACAGTTTGCCTTCAATGGTGAGCGAATCCTGATTACCCAGGGTTTTCTGGGTTCCACCATTAACGATCAGACCACTTCCCTGGGCAGGGAGGGATCTGACTATACGGCTGCCGTTCTGGCCTATATGTTGCGGGCGGAAAGCGTGACCATCTGGAAGGATGTTCCGGGAGTCCTGAATGCCGATCCCAAGTACTTCGATGATACCATATTGCTGGAAAAGCTATCCTATCTGGATGCCATCGAACTGGCCTATTTTGGGACCAGTGTGATCCATCCCAAAACCATCAAGCCCCTGCAGAACAAGAACATCAATTTGCATGTGAAATCATTTGTGGATCCTGATGCCCCCGGAACCATGGTGGGGAATCTGTCCTACAGCAAACTGACCCCCTCCTTTATTTTTAAAATGGACCAGGTCCTGATCCGTATCTCACCCCTGGATTTCTCCTTCATAAATGAAGGAAACCTGGAGGAGATTTTCGGGATATTCAGCAAGCACAGCTTGAAGATTAACCTGATGCAGAATTCGGCCATCAGCTTCAAGATGATTGTGAACAACGACAAGCGTAAACTGAGGCTGGTAACCGACGAACTGGAGGAGAAGTACAAAGTGGCCTACCAGACCGGTCTTGAACTGGTTACCATCCGCTACTTTGATCAGTCCACCATCGACCGGGTAATGATCAATAAGGAGCTGATTCTTGAACAGCGCGGACTACAGAACATTGAGTTGCTAATCCGCGATTTAGGATAGCACTATTCTTAAAAAAAGCAGTTATCTTACGGAAAGAAGAGTTAATTTTGCAATAATTTTTTATCCCTTGCCAATGATATATTTGAAACCCTCTTTCCGACTGGTGTTTTTTACATTGTTTGTCCTGAGTCAGGGGTTTCCCGGTGAGGGAGTTGGTCAGCATCTGAAGGAAGTTGCCGAACCGGAAGCTTACAGGGGCGATTATGCAATAAAGGAGGATAAGTTTGCCATCTGGAACGGCTTCAATTATGTCCCCATATTTGTGAAAGGAATCAATCTGGGCGTTGCGGTACCCGGCACCCAGCCCGGAGAACTGGCTGCCACTTCTGAAGATTACCGTCGCTGGTTTGGTCTGATCAAGGAAGCAGGATATAATACCATCCGCCTCTATACCCTCCATTATCCAAGATTCTATGATGAATTACGAGCCTACAATCTGGCTAATCCGCAAAACCCCCTGCTGGTGCTTCACGGAGTCTGGCTTGACGAGACGGAGGTGCTTGCTGATCTATATGAGCTGACTGCAATTCTGGACCAGGGCATCAGGGAGGTGGTGGATGCAGTACACGGTGATATCAGTATTGGTCACCGCTTTGGGAGGGCCTATGGCGACTTTACTTCCGATATTTCTCCCTGGGTTATTGGATACCTGCCCGGCAGGGAGATCTATCCTGAAGAGGTGTCCCTGACCAACGAGGCTCATCCAGGTGATACATCCTTTGCAGGAACTTACTTCCAACTCCCGGCGGGCGATCCTGTGGAGGTTTGGCTGGCCGGGCGATTTGACGGGCTGATGCAGTATGAATATGAGCATTATCAGCAGTTCCGGCCGGTTGGATTCTCATCCTGGCCAACGCTGGATCCCCTGTACCATCCAACAGAAGAAGATCATGTTGGAAGCACTGAAGACCTTGAGCAGATCGATCTGGCAGACCTGCAGCACGCGGAGAGTTCTCCGGGCTTCTTCATTGGATACCATGCTTATCCCTACTACCCCGATTTCATCATCCAGGATCCGATTTACCTGGCGGAATCTGATTCCGTAGGGCCCAATAGCTACCTGGGCTATCTGAAGGATTTAAAAGCACATTACCAGGATATCCCGCTGATCATTGCCGAATACGGAGTGCCATCCAGCTGGGGTGCCGGCCACCTGGCGCCTTCCGGCATGCACCATGGGGGTATTTCAGAGGAAGCCCAGGGGGTACATAACATCAGAATGCTCGACAATATAGAGTACTCAGGTTGTGCCGGCGGAGTTCACTTTTCCCTGATCGATGAGTGGTTTAAACAGACCTGGATCACCAATCCTTTTTCAGACAAGCAGTATCGTCCACTGTGGCACAATTTAACCTCGCCGGAGCAGAATTTTGGTATCCTGTCCTACGCACCCCCCCCGGAAACTTTTACTGAGACAGCATCTTATCCCGACAGTTCAATTAGCAGAATCAAGGTGCATGCCGATTACACCTTTTTCAGGATAAGGGCTCATATGAAAACAGCCCTGTTCAGTGATGATACCCTGTGGGTTGCATTCGACACCTACGAGTCGAACCTGGGAGAGTCGCTGCTTCCTGATGGCACCTCCATCGGAGTATCGCCCGATACCCTTCGGGCCGAGTTTGCCCTTCAGATTCCACTGGGAGGAGAAATTGCACAATTATATGTGATCCCTTCCTATGATGTTTTTGGCATTAGGGATTTAGTAAGACTGGATACTGTAGTTTCCACCCACCGCGATCTGGGACTATGGAATGAGGTAAAGTGGCAAACCAGCTATTTTTATAACAGCATACAGTATATAGGGGAATTGAATATCTCCAACCTGGAGGATCCCTACCAATTCCTGAATGCAGTTACGCTGTTTAATGACAGTTTAGAGATCCGGATCCCCTGGACCCTTCTGAATTTCTACGCGCCCACAGAAGGCAGGGCCTACCACTATGAGTCACACATGAATGGGCAGGACCTGGTAATTGACAGGCAGGATACACTTTCTGATGGAATTGCCCTTTCCATAGTTCTTCAGGATGACGTTTATCAGACCGTGAAGTACCAGTGGACCCCCTGGGATATTGAGAAGATTAATAATGAAGCTCCCATAGAGCGCAAAAAACAGTCCTTTCACTATATGAAAGAAATGCTGCCGCAGTTCAATTCCCCACCCATTGGATTGTCTGATACTTTTCTTCTGGATCCGGATGATATACTGGAACCGGGCCCCGAAACCGGATTGTTAAAGAATGATTTTGATATAGATGGAAACGAAATGACGGTCAGTCTCCCCTTTGGGAGCAGCACCGAACACGGGAGTCTGTTTTTACATCCGGATGGAAGTTTTCTGTACGATCCTGATCCCGGCTTTGTTGGAGATGATTTTTTTATGTACTACCTGGAGGACGGATCTGAAAGTTCTGCTCTGATTCCTGTGCAGCTTCATGTGAGATATCCCTTATCGGCAAACAGTGAGCTGTTCTCCGGGCTAAGCTCTGTTTTCCCCAATCCGGGAAAAGACCGCTTCTGTATAAGCATTGGGGAATCATATATGGAGGCCCATTTAATGGTGGTGGATATGATGGGCAGGGAGATTCTGAGCATGCCTCTTGAACAGGCAAGCAACTGGGTGGATATTCCTGACACAAAACCGGGGATTTATCTATTCATATTGTCCATTGACCAAAAGCAGGAACAACATCGAATCATTATAGAATAATTCACGTAGAAACCATAAGTGCATAATGAATATCCTAGTATGTGAAGACAATATAATGACTCTTAAAACCATTGAACATACCCTGAAGAAGGCTGGTTTTAAAGTTTTTATGGCCGGCGACGGATTTCAGGGGATCAAGATCCTGCACAGGGAGCACATCGACCTTGTCATCACCGACATCAATATGCCTTATACCAAGGGACTGGAACTGATACGACATATCAATACGAAGATGGAAATAGAAATCCCCGTGATGGTCATCAGTGGTATCACCAATAGTGAAACCAGGGCCCATGCTGCAGAGCTGGGAGCCATTGATTATATGACCAAACCTTTTGACCTGGATATTATGCTGGATAAGGTCAAGACTCTCTTTAAGATGAATTGAATATGGTTTATGCATAGATTCTCCATTATTATCACTCTTTTGACATGTTCTCTGGTTCAGCTTTTGGCCCAGGAAGTCCAGTTATCCGGCCCGGAAAGTGAATTTGCACGGATGCGTGAACTTGCAGGTTCTGGGGACTACGCTGCCGCAAAAAAGATTGGCTACGAACTCCTGGAAGAGAATGCGGACTATTTTGACGTGGCGCTCTACCTGGCCAGGGTTTACGGCTGGGGAAGGAGTTTCGACACGGCCTATATGATTCTTGATAACGTAATCGAAAAGGCTCCTGAGCTTTATGAAGCCTATGAAACATGTGCCGACCTGGCCTACTGGGAGAACAATATGGAGAGGCTTGATAGCTGTGCAGCACAGGCTGCTGAGCTTGAACCTGATTCAGCCGGAGTCTTTGACAGGTATAAAGTTGCCCTTCAGCAATCCAGGCCCCAGCCTAAACAGGCTGAGATTTTTGCCTTCTATTCATTTGATCATTTTTCGGTTCCCTATTTGCGCAACTGGCATATGCTGACTGCCGGGGGGGAGATACCATTTAAATACGGAACCCTGATTCCCTATCTGAACGGAGGCTATCAGGCGGGAGCAGAAGCACCGGCCACCGATCTGCAGATCAACCTGGATGCTTACCTGACCTTTGGTAAAACCACTTATGCCATGCTGGGATACGGCTTTTCCCCCAATGGAAGTGTTGACTACTTTCCCGGACAAAGGGCAGCAGCAGAAGTATGGCAGTCGCTGCCCCTGGGCTTTGCACTTTCGGCCGGAATGCGTTACTACTACTGGGATCAGAATTTTACCTTCCTGACTTTCTCAGCAGAAAAATATGCGGGCAACTACTTGTTCACATTCAGGAACTATCTTTTTTTCAAGGATTACGGGGTATCAGGCTCCTATTACCTTAGTGCCAGACGCTATTTTGAAACAAAATACGACTATCTCATGCTTACCCTGGGCTATGGAACCGCCCCGGATGAACCCATCGATGTGGTATCTGATCTTGAGCGGCTGAATGCTGCAACCGCCAGAATCGAATTTTCAAAAAAAATAACTCCGACGATCAGGCTGCTTACCATGGTGGGCTATGCCTGGGAAGAGTATGCCGTCCAGGAGTACAGGAATCGCTTCGACCTGAGAGTAGGAGCTTATTTCGCGATAAAAAAGTGAGCTTAAGCGTAACATATCCGCGCCTGATACTGGGCCTCTTTCTTGCTTTTTTTGGCACTGTAAATACCCATGCCCGGGTGGTGGTCGATACACTGTCGTCGACTTATGCACAGCGCATATGGGAGCGTTTTGATAAATCTCCCCTAATGGTCACGATTCTTTATATAGTAATTATCTACTCCATTATTACTATGATTACCCTGCTGGTCATAATTCTTCTTAACAGAAGAAGATTGGAGCGAGAAGAAAAGCTGAAGGAATACCTCCTGGAAAAGTATCAGATCTTGCTGATGGACTATCTCTTTGAGGAGGATAAACAGGAGGAAGCATTCAAGGAGTTGGAATGGGTGGCCAATAACCGCTTGAACCGCCAGATTCTCATCGATCAGATGATCGATCTGAGTGTAAACCTGAAGGGAGAGATCAAAGAGGTAATACAGAAACTCTATCTGCGTCTCGGACTGAAGAGGGATTCCCTGGCAAAGGCTTACAGTCGCAAGTGGCATCAAAATGTTAAAGGCTTCAGGGAACTTGCCTACATGAATATCCGGGAGGCCAATGAGCAAATTATTAAAAGCCTGAATTCCAGTAACAGTATTCTGAGGATGGAAGCTCAGATTGCCATGGTCAGACTCTCAGAGGGAAATCCATACGAGTTCCTGGATTTGCTGGAGAAGCCCCTCTCACTCTGGGAACAGGTGACCCTGCATGAGCTTCAAATTCAGCACAACCTGGATGTTCCTGACTTTAAGAAGTGGTTTTCTTCCGGGAATATCACAGTGGTAATGTTTGCCATGGAAATGGTTGCCTGGTATAAGCAGCGTGGTGTGGGAAAAGAGATCCTGGAGCTGTTTGAACATGAAAATGAGATGGTTCGTAACAAATCTTATAAGGTTTGTGGCGAAATTGGTCTCAAAATGGCCCTTCCGGCTATGGCCAGACGCTACCCTGAGGAGACCTTCAGGAATAAGCTGGAGATACTGACCGCCTTTACCAAGGTGCCCGATGAGAAATATTTAAAATTTCTGAAAAATGTTCTGGATATCGAAGAAGATGTGCAGTTGCAGATAGAGGCTACCAAGGCCATGGAAAACACTGGCGAACCCGGAATTTCCATGTTGATTAAGCTTATGAAATCTAAATCAGAATATAAGAATTATCAGATAATCATCCGGCATGTGCTGGATGGCAGGATCTATTAGCCATGGAAAGAGCTTATGAGATATTGAAGTTTTTTGTGCTGAACGCCGTATTTATTATTACAGCGCTGATCTTCACCACCTACCTGGTGCTTACCATATTTTCAGCAATTACCCTGAGAAAATACCTGCGAAAGAACAGCTATGTGGATTATAACTCCATTGTGGCTTCTCCCCTGGCTCCCTCACTTTCAGTAATAGCCCCGGCATTTAATGAAAGTGAGACCATAATTGATAACATCCGGACACTGCTTTCCCTGTATTACAATAGCTACGAAGTCATAATCATTAATGATGGAAGTTCAGACGACTCCCTGGAAAAGATTATCGAAGCCTATGAGCTTGAGAAAGTAAATTACTATTTTGACTACAGGCTGCCCTGTAACAGGATCAGGGGAGTGTATAAATCCAGGAACCGCTCCTTCAAAAAACTGACGGTGATTGATAAGAGTAACGGGGGGAAGGCCGATTCACTGAATGCAGGCCTGAATGTTTGCAGGAACGACCTGGTGGTAAGCATCGACGCAGACTCTATTATGGAATCGGATGCCTTGCTGAAACTGGTTAAGCCTTTTATGGAGGCCAAGGAAAAACCGGTAATCGGAGCTGGTGGGGTAATTCGTATTGCCAATTCATGTGAAGTCTCCGACGGCCATATCCAGAAGATCAATTTGCCCAGGAAATTTCTGCCCCGTGCTCAGGTTATGGAGTATACGCGTGCTTTCCTGATGGGAAGGATGGCCTGGAGTGAACTGGACGGACTCTTGCTTATTTCTGGCGCCCTGGGAATGTTCGACCGTGAGATTGTGATCAAATCAGGGGGGTACAGTACCAGAACGGTGGGGGAAGATATGGAGCTGGTGGTACGTATCAGGAGATATATGACCGATAATGGTCGTGATTATGATGTGGTATATATTCCTGACCCACTATGCTGGACGGAAGTGCCTTCAACTGTTAAGGTACTGGCAAGGCAGCGCAGCAGGTGGACCAGGGGAACCATGGAGACCCTGTCCAAACACCGGGCTTTATTCTTTAACGGAAAATATGGGAAACTGGGCATCCTGGGCTATCCCTACTGGCTGGCGTTTGAGTACCTGGCTCCCATTATTGAATTCCTGGGGATTTGCTGGTTTGTATTCCTGGTTATTACCGACAGACTGAACTGGCCATTTTTCCTTTTACTCTTTGGATTTGTTTATTTTTTCGCGGTATCACTGTCCATCTGGTCCGTGCTTTTCGAAGAGATTACCTTTCACAAATATGAGAAAAGGCGGGATGTGCTTCGCCTGGTAGGTACAGCTTTCCTGGAGCCCTTGTTCTACCATCCCATGGTGATGCTAATGACCATTAAAGGAAACATAGATAAAGTTCTGGCTCGCAATAAATGGGGGAAAATGGAGCGGAAGGGCTTCGGAAAAAACTGATCCTTATACCTTTATCACTTCGCTTTCGGCACGATTACCGGCCTTATCAACAGTAACCACCGTATAATTACCCTGATTCAAGTCTCCCTTATAGCGGAAGGGATCGGTAGTCGTCTGAGGTGTATGCAAAATAGTAGCCACCAGCTCTTCACCCCTGAGTACTTCATAATGGGAAAGTGGATCGTTGGCGGCCATTGCACTGTTCCAGCTGATCTTTAGCTCCTCTTCTTTAAGAATCTTTAAATCCTGGGGCGGCGTGAGTCCCAGGTAGGGCAGCTGGAAGTAGTTGGTCTTTCCATCCTTGGCAACTTTACCACTTTTTTCAATCTTTTCACGCTTCTCCTGGCTCAGACCCTCTGGTACAATCTGACAGGCATAATAGTTCTGAACCAGCTGGCACTTCAGGTTGTCGTCAGAAATCTGTCCGATCCCGATTATGGCCGTATGGATGCCGGGGGTTGTGAGTGCATATTCAATCAGGGGTTTGCTGGGAAGTTCCCTGGTTCCAACACTGCGCACGACCCCGTCAGAGTCCCTGGTCCAGTTGGCGTACTTGGAGTACATGGCCCCATCTGCAAATACCTTCATGGCAATAATTCCCATGTTTTTAGCCTGGGCCACCGGGATCACATTGTTCTGGTGATTCAGGTAGCGCCTGTCGTTGGCATTGATTGCCACCAGCATGGCATCCAGGATCTCATACTTGTCCCTTCGGATCATATCCATCATGGCAGGAGAGGAAATATGGCCAGAAAGCCCGATATGCTTGATCAGCTTTTCGTTTTTGGGATTCAGACCTGTAAGGTTGGTCCCGTCGCGGAAGTCACGAAGGGTGACCAGCACGCCAAAATTCTCATCCTTATTCAGCGGGGTTTCCAGTCCCCTGTACATCACATCCACCTCTTCCACAAAATTCAGGTTATGTGTCAGCACCATATCCACATAGGAGCCTTCCGGGTAGTTTCCTGCCCCGTCACCGAACATCTGGGAAAGTGATCTCTTCAGGTCCTTTACAGCTCCCCCTTCAGGATCACCGTTGGACCAGTTGTTTACATTCTCCAGCTCAGGAAAGCCCGGCTTTCCCCATCGCTGATGGGTTTTGGTTGTCAGGAAAACGGATTCACGAAGTTCCCTGTCATAGCCGGGTTCCCCCGGGATCAGATTCAGTTGCCGGAAAGCTTCCCCGAAATGGAGCTGACTATTGGCGTACAGGTTGGAAGTATCAAAGTAATTGATACCCATCTTAAATGCTTTCAGAATTATGGGGACCGGGTCCACATCTGCAGGGGTCCACTGCAGGGAAGCCTGTCCGCCCAGGCCCAGGGTTGTTACCTCGAAGGGGATTTTACCAAAACTTCGCTTCATGGGAGCAGGGAGCTGATCCAGTCCGAAACGGAATCCTGGCAGTATGGTGAGTCCGGCTGCAGCAGCAGCAGATAACTTTACAAATTCACGGCGGGAAACTGTTTGTTGCTTCATGGTAACATTTTATGTGAATAGTCGTCCTACTGATAACACAAGATAAGGCAAAAAGGTTGAATAATCCAGTGTGCGAAAGCGTACACGTCTGTACGAAAGCGTACTATACATCATTTTAAATAAGCTATCTAAAAGTCACGTAATCAAAGAAATACATTATCTGGCACAATTTCTGAAAAAGATAGACAAACCTAAAACCAATGTGGAAGAATTTTCTAATAGTCACCCTGCGTAGTATTAAGAAAAACAAGTTGTTTAACCTGATCAATATTGCAGGTCTGGCCATCGGCCTGGCCAGTGCCATCTTTATCATATTATATATCGTCAGTGAGTCCAGTTATGACCGGTTTCACGAGAGATCGGCCGATATCTACCGGGTGTGCCTGGATGGAAAAATGGCCGGTGAGGAGTTCCTGGGAGCCTATACCAGCCCTGTCACAGCTCCTACTTTTAAGGAGGAGATACCGGAAATAGAGAATTATTGCCGCTTTAATTTTGCCAACAACCGTTTGATGTGGGTCAATCCTGACAGCAAATATCTTGAAAACAGCATTCTTTATGCAGATTCTTCATTTTTCGACCTTTTTACCATCAATATGATCCAGGGCGATCCCGCTACCTGTCTGACTGAACCCAATACCATCCTTATCGCTGAATCAAAAGTGGACCAATACTTTCCGGAAGGTGATCCCATTGGAAAGTCCATTGCCATGAACAATGACACTACCCTTTATCGGGTCACAGGGATCGTGCAGGATGCACCAAGGACCTCGCATTTCTTCTACGATTTCATCTGTTCCTATACCACCTATGCAGAGAGTCGCAATCCAAGCTGGTTTAATAATCATATGCAGGCATACCTGTTGGCCCGGCCAGGTTCTGAAAAGAAAGATATTGATGCCAAGATTAAGGAAGTCACCTCCACCTATGTCGGACCCCTGATCCAGCAGCTGATGGGAATCTCCCTGGAAGAATTTACAGAGTCGGGAAACACCTATGGCTATTTTGTACAGCCACTCAGGGAGATCCATCTGGATACCCAAATTGAGATACCTGGAGACATAGGATACAGGCAGGCAGGAAACCGGACCTACCTGTATATTTTCGGGGCCATCGCCTTCTTTGTACTGATCATTGCATCCATCAATTTCATGAATTTGAGTACCGCCAGGTCCTTAAGCAGGGCCAAGGAGGTGAGTCTGAGAAAAGTAGTAGGTTCCAGTCGAAAACATTTAATCAGGCAGTTCCTGTTTGAAAGTGTCTTCCTGAGCCTGGTATCGCTGGTCGTTGCCCTCATCCTGGTGTTCTATTTTTTGAAGCCCTTTAACAAGGTCATGAACCTCAACCTGGCTTATGAAGATATTTTCTCCTGGTATATGTTACCCCTCATGTTGTTGCTTGCCGTGGCTGTTGGACTGCTCAGTGGTAGCTATCCTTCGTTTGTGCTGGCATCCTTTAAACCCATCGTGGCACTGAAGGGAACATCTTCTACTAAAAACGGAACGGGTTTCTTACGAAACCTGCTGGTCATCATTCAATTCACTATTTCCATTGTGATCATTGCCGGAACACTTGTTATTTACTGGCAATTCAGATACATGAACAACAAAGACCTTGGATTTGACAAAGAGCAGCTGGTGGTGATGGAACGGATCCATCCACTGGGAGGACAGATTCAGACCTTTAAGGACGAGCTGACCAATCACTCATCCGTACTCAATGCAAGCAATTCGACCAATTTTCTGGGGTCGCCCACCAACAGCAATCCTTTCTGGATCAAGGGCAGACCAAGCGAGGATACTTATGTATTCTGGAACAACTTTACCGATGAAGATTTTCTATCGACATACCATGTTGATCTGGCCATACCTGGGAGTCGCTTTTTTTCCAAAGAGTTTAAGTCCGATTCTCTGGCCTGCCTGATCAACGAGGCCGCGGTCAGAAAATACAACATCGAAGATCCTCTGAATCAAACAATTATAGAGCTTCTGGCAGATGGAGGTGGATATAAGGAGATGAGGATCATTGGAGTGCTGAAAGACCATCACTTTGCCACCCTGAAGCACGAAGTATCGCCCCAGATTCTTGTACTGAAACCCGATCCCTGGGACTGGGCAGGGTACCTGACAATTCGATTGGCTCCGGGCAAGGAGAATATTGAAGCGGGCCTGGCCCATATGGATCAGATCTGGAAAGAGTTTTCCGGAGACGAGCCCCTACAATATTTTTTCCTTGATGAGCAACTGGAATCCTATTACGCCGAGGAGAAACGAACCGGAACACTTACCATGGTATTCTCCGTACTGGCCATATTCATTGCTTCACTGGGGCTGTTCGGACTCACCCTCTACAATTCGCAGAAACGAGTCCGGGAAATAGGAATCCGTAAGGCCTTGGGTGCCACTGAAAACAATATAATTGGAATGGTCTCCAGGAGCGTTGTCAATGCTGTTGGAATTTCCATAGCCATTGCCATGCCAGTGGCCTACTTTATGATGCGCGACTGGTTGAGGGGATTCCCTTATAACGTGGGATTCCAGCCATTGCTATTTATTACTGCTGCCATCCTGGTGATCGTCATTTCCATGATCACGGTGACAGTGACCTCGCTGAGGGCAGCCCGGACCGATCCGGCCATCTGCCTGCATTACGAATAAAGCTTAGGATAAATACATAGAAGATAAAATTTACCGATATATAAAAGAAGATTATGTGGAGAAATTTTATACGGGTCACCATCCGAAGCATCAAAAAGAACAAAGCATTTTATGCCATCAATATAGCAGGATTGGCCATTGGTCTGGCCAGTGCCATCTTTATCATATTATATATCGACAGTGAGACCGGTTACGATCGGTTCAATGAAAAATCGGCTAATATCTACAGGCTCTATCTGGATGGGAAGATGGCCGGATCGGAGATTGTGGCTGCCTCAAATGCTCCTGTTATGGGACCCTCCCTGGCTGAGGACATCCCCGAGATTGAGAAGTTCTGCAGATTTGATTTTGCCAGGAACCGGCTGATGTGGACCCAGGTCGATAATAAGTACCTGGAAGGACATATCATGTATGCCGATTCTACCTTTTTCGAAGTTTTTACCTTTAATCTTCTGGAAGGAGATCCTCTTACCTGCCTGGATGAACCCAATACCATACTAATTTCTGCATCTAAACTGGATCAGTATTTTCCTGAGGGGGATCCCATTGGAAAGTCCATTGCCATGGATAACGATTCCACACTTTATCGGGTGACCGGAGTGGTGGAGGATGCTCCAAAAAACTCACATTTTCTATATGATTTTATCTGCTCCTATTCCACATATGAAGATAGCCGGTCACTTAACTGGTTCAGCAGCTGGATGCAAACATACTTTCTGGTCACCCCGGGTACAGATCAAAAAGCACTGGAAGATAAGATCAATGTAGCATTGATTGAGAGGATCAGGCCCCAGCTGCAGCAGTTTATGGGAATTACCCCGGAAGAATTTTTCGCATCTGGCAGCAGGTATGGTTTGTTCCTCCAGCCTCTCCTGGAAATTCATCTGGATAAGAAGGTTGATGTCCCCAATGATGCCGGGTTTCGTCCCATTGGAAACCGTGGCTATCTGATGATTTTTGGTGTCATCGCCCTTTTTGTTCTGGTGATTGCCTCCATTAATTTTATGAATCTAAGTACGGCCAGATCATTGAGTCGGGCCAAGGAAGTAAGCCTTCGAAAAGTTGTGGGCTCAAGCCGAAAACAACTAATTCAGCAATTTCTGTTTGAAAGTGTTTTCCTGAGCCTGGCAGCACTGGTTATTGCCTTGATCCTGGTATTCTATCTCATAAAACCATTTAATACTCTTATGGGAATGAATCTGGTTTATAAGGATGTTTTTAGCTGGTACATGATCCCGTCTTTCATCCTGCTCTCCATCCTGGTAGGCCTGCTCAGTGGTAGTTATCCTTCCTTTGTGCTGGCCTCCTTTAAACCCATTTTTGCCCTCAAAGGCAATGCTTCTGTTAAGAATGGCACCACAGTTCTCAGAAACATCCTGGTAATCATCCAGTTTTCCATATCCATGATTATTATTGCCGGGACGCTGGTCATTTACTGGCAGTTCAGGTACATGACCAACAAGGATCTGGGCTTTGAAAAGGAGCAGTTGCTGGTGGTGGACCGGATCGATCCGCTGGACAATCAGGTTTCGGTTTTCATGGATGAGTTAAAAGCTCACACGTCCATTCTTAAGGCTACCAATTCCGCAACCTACCTGGGCACCGTCCACAATACCAGCACCTATGGTATCAAAGGAAGACCCATTGAGGAAAGCCCCATGTTTGCTGTTTACAGCTGCGATGAAGATTTTTTAGGAACATACGGATTTGAGCTTGCCACTCCCGGGAGCCGCTTCTTATCTGAAGAGTTTGGTTCAGATACATCGGCCTGCCTGGTCAATGAAGCTGCAGTAAGAATGTATAAGCTGGAAGATCCCCTGAATCAGGTTCTGCTTTCACCTGACGTGGATGGGTTTCATAGTGAGCTAAGGATTATCGGAGTGGTCAGGGACCACCATTTTTCAAGTGTGAAGCAAGAGATAACGGCACAGATAATCAGGCTTAAATCTGAGGAATCAGGAGGGTACATTACCTTACAGCTTGCAGAAGGAAAAGAGAACATCGAAGCTGGACTACAGCACATCGATAATAAATGGAGGGAATTTGCCAATGATCAACCCCTGGAATATTTTTTCCTGGATGGAAGGCTCGAATCTTATTATGCGGAGGAAAAGCGTACAGGTGCAATCACCCTGATTTTTTCTATCCTGGCCATATTCATTGCTTCTCTGGGGCTCTTTGGATTGACCCTGTATAACTCCCAGAAGCGCATCAGAGAGATAGGAATCCGTAAGGTGATGGGCGCTACAGAATCAAATATTGTAAGATCTATTTCCAAAAGCACCCTCTTTGCCGTGGGGATTTCAATTTTGATAGCCATGCCCTTAGCCTACTTTATGATGCAGGACTGGCTCAGGGATTTTCCCTATAACATGGGATTCCAGCCCTTCCTGTTTATCTCGGCAGCCCTGCTGGCCATTATCATCGCCATGGTAACGGTTACCATTACATCATTAAAAGCAGCCCGGACCAATCCGGCCATTTGCCTGCATTACGAATAAAGTGAACAACGATATATAAATGTGTATACAAATCAGTACAAACAAATAAGAATATGTGGAGAAATTTCATTCGGGTTGCATTTCGTAGCATCAGCAAGAACAAAGCGTTTAATGCGATAAATATAGCGGGACTGGCCATAGGCCTTGCCAGTGCCATTTTTATCATCCTCTATATCATCAGTGAGACCAGTTACGATCGCTTTAACGAACGGTCGGCCGATATCTACCGGCTATATATGGACGGCAAGATGGCAGGTGAGGAGTTCAGGGGAGCCTGGGTGAGCTCTATAACAGGTCCAGCCTACCATGAAGATATCCCGGAAATAGAAAACTTCTGTCGTTTCGACTGGGCAAATAACCGCCTGATGTGGGTTGATCCGGCAAACAAGTACCTGGAGAATCAGTTGCTCTATGCCGATTCCACCTTTTTTGAAGTCTTTACCATAGATCTACTTCAGGGGGATCCCCACACCTGCCTGGATGAACCCAACACCATAGTGCTGACCGAATCCAAGGCCTTGCAGTACTTTCCCCAGGGAGATCCCATCGGGAAGTCCATTGCCATGAACGATGATTCCACACTGTACCGGGTCACCGGCGTGGTGGAGGAGGCACCGCGAAACTCACATTTCGACTATGATTTTATCTGCTCTTATTCCACCTATGAATCGAGCCGGCGCACCAGCTGGTTCAACAATCATATGCAAACTTACTTGCTGGTGAGTCCGGGTGCCGATCCGGAGCTGCTGGATCAGAAAATAGAGGCAGTCACCCTGAAATACATCGGGCCCGAGCTTGAGCAGATCATGGGAGTAAGTGTTGAAGAGTTATTTGCTTCCGGGGCCAAGTATGGCTACCACCCACAGCCTTTGCTTGACATCCACCTGAATTCGGATATTGAGGTGCCCAGTGATATAGGCTACCGTCCCAACGGCAATCGCACCTACCTGATCATATTCGGGATCATTGCCTTTTTTGTGCTGATTATTGCTTCCATCAATTTTATGAATCTGAGTACAGCCCGTTCTCTGAGCCGTGCCAAGGAGGTGAGCCTTAGAAAAGTGGTGGGTTCTGACCGGAAATTACTGGTGCAGCAGTTTTTACTGGAAAGCATATTCCTGAGCCTGGTCTCCCTGGTAATTGCCCTGGTGCTGGTTGTTGTACTGATTAATCCCTTCAATCAGCTGGTGGGAATGAACCTGGTATTAGGAGATATATTCAGCTGGTATATGATTCCTGCTTTCATCCTGCTGGCTGTTCTGGTCGGACTGCTCAGCGGCAGTTATCCCTCCTTTGTGCTGGCTTCCTTTAAGCCGGCCTATGCCCTGAAGGGGAAGGGATCGGCCAGTAATGGGACCAAATGGCTGAGAAATGCCCTGGTCATTGTACAGTTTTCCATATCCATTATAATCATTGCAGGAACCCTGGTTATTTACTGGCAGTTTAAGTATATGACCAATAAGGACCTGGGCTTTGACAAGGAACAACTGGTGGTGGTGGAGCGCATCCATCCCCTGGGGGCAGGAAACGAGATACAAACCTTTAAAAAGGAATTGCTAAGCCACTCAGCAATCCTTTCAGCCACCAATTCAACGGCTTACCTGGGGGCTCCCAACAACAACAATGCCTATGCCATCAAAGGAAGGCCAATGGAGGAAACGGTACTGTTCCATACCTTCTGGACCGATGAAGATTTTATGAAGACCTACCGCTTCGGACTGGCCACTTCAGATAGCCGATATTTCTCTGAGGAGTTTTTAACAGATTCTTCCGCCTGCCTGGTAAATGAAGCAGCAGTGAGGAAGTATAACATTGAGGATCCGCTCGACCAGAGTATCATGTGGGGATTTGATGATCCGGAAAATGCCAGGGAGCTCAGGATCGTGGGAGTGATGGAGGATTATCATTTCCTGACTCTGAAACATGAAGTGGGAGCACAGATAGTCATCCTGAAGGACAGGAACTGGGAATGGTCGGGTTATCTGACAGTGCGACTGGCAGCAGGACAGGAGAATATAGAAGCCGGACTGGCTCATATACAGGATAAGTGGGAGGAGTTTACCAGCGATCAGCCCCTGCAATATTTCTTCCTGGATGAGGAGCTGGATTCATATTATGCCGAGGAAAAAAAGACAGGGACAGTGACCATGATCTTCTCCATCCTGGCCATATTTATTGCTTCGCTGGGACTTTTCGGGCTGACTCTATATAATTCCCAGAAACGAATCAGGGAGATTGGCATCCGCAAGGTAATGGGTGCCACCGAGAGAAATGTGATCACTGTGATCTCAAAAAGCGTGGGTTATGCAGTGGGAATATCCATTATTATCGCGATGCCCGTAGCCTATTTTATGATGCAGGACTGGCTGAGGGACTTCCCCTACAATGTGGGATTTCAACCCGTACTATTTATCATAGCTGCCTTGCTGGCTATTATAATTGCCATGGTGACCGTGACCATAACGTCCTTGAAGGCTGCCCGGACCAATCCGGCCATGGCACTGCACTACGAGTAAGAATTCTGGAAAGGCCCGGTGTTTTTAAAACTGTGCCTTCTCTTTCAGGATACGGAAAAAGCCGGCGTCTACCCAGTAGATGTCGGCATTTCCATTTCCGGGAGAGACGTTCAGCTGCTTCAGGGTTTCATAATTCCAGTCAGCCTCCTCAATTTCATTGGTCCGGGTGGCCATAAAGAAAAATGCTTTGCCATCGGGCGAAACATAGGGCGACCAGCCCCGGGCATTATCACTGTTCACCAGGGCTCCCATATTGACCGGTTCTGACCAGCGGTCGTTCTGATCCCTGAAGACAATATAGTAGTCAGCCCCGTCATAGGCATCGGGCATGCCAACAGCCGGAACAATCATATAGCTTTCATCCTGGGCAACGAAGGCATTGAAGCGGTTTGTCCCGCAGTTGACCTGCTGGGGCAGAAGCTCTGGTTCGAGAAAGGCACCATCTGCCCACCTGGAACGAAAAATCTGGTTCAGGTTGCTCCCTTTTTCATTGCGGGTAAAATACAGGGTGCCATCCAGGGTAAGGGAGGGGAAAAACTCTCCGCCATCTGTGTTAACCGGTTCTCCAAGGTTAAGGGGCATACCCCACTCTCCGCTACTCCCTCGTTCAACCACCCAGATATCCTGGTCACCCACCGGCTCATCGCCATCGGGACGATTGGATAGAAAGTAGAGCTTTGATCCGTCAGCAGAGAGGGCAGGTTCAAAATCCATCACCCCCGGTCCGCCCGAGAAGGGAACAATCTCCGGAGGGAGCCAGAGACCGTCTACCTCCCTGGTATACAATATGGTAGAGTAGGCGTAATTACCAATGGCCACACAAAAATAGATCTCTTTTCCATCGGGGCCTATGGTCACATCCCTCGTAAATATACCGGTGGACACAACACCGGGGGCAAAGAGCTCCGGAACTGAATCGGGCAGGGTCTGACCCAGGAAAGGTCCTGAGAGAACAGGGAAAAAGAGTTCTGCGTCGGCTGTTTCAGTGCTGCCATTGCACGAGATAAACAACAAAACCGTGAGGGTCGTGAGTAAACCTGCAGTAATATTCTTTAGATAGCTCATGTTGAAAGGAAAAGAGTTAGCGTATATAAATATAGATACCTGAATCCGCTTTTACCCTATACAGAAATAAATATAGCCCAGGATATTTTGAAATTCCTTGCATAGGTGCGAAATTGGGGACTCATTAAAACAAATTCAAATGATGAAGGAGAACAGAAGAGAATTCATAAAAAAAACCGGGGCAGTAGCTGCCGGAATCACCCTTGGAGGATCTGCTCTTTCAGCTAAGAGTTATCGCCGGATAGTGGGAGCAAATGAGCGCATGAATGTGGCTGTTATAGGTTGCCTGAGACGGGCCGGAGCTGTCCGTTCCTCGTTTACCGAACTGAAGGACCAGTTACATGTGGCCTATGTGTGCGATGTGGTAGAAGAGAGAAGGGATAAGTATGCGGCCTCCCTGAAGGATCCACTGGGATATGTGCCCCCCGCAGTAAACGATTTCCGGGAGATTCTGGCCGATGGCAAAGTGGATGCGGTATTTAATCTAACCCCCGATCACTGGCATGCTCCCGGATCCTATCTTGCGCTGGAAGCAGGAAAGCATGTTTATGTGGAGAAGCCCCTGACCCACAATCCACGTGAAGGGGAGCTATTTCTGGAGTTCCAGAAAAAATACGATAAGCTTGTATTTATGGGTACCCAGCAGCGCTCGCAGGCCACAGCAATTAAGGCCGTCGGCGAACTGCAAAATGGCATGATCGGCGATATCAATGAAGTTCTGGCCTACTATATCAATGGTCGGACCTCCATTGGCAACGGCAAGGTGATGGCAGCACCCGAAGGCTTCGACTGGGACCTGTTCCAGGGCCCGGCACCCAGGCAGGACTATATGGATATCCTCTTTGATTATAACTGGCACTGGTTCTGGCCCTGGGGTACCGGGGAGACCGGGAATAATGCCACCCACGAATTTGATGTGGCCCGGTGGATTCTTCAGGTGGAACACCCCGAGGAGGTCGAATGCAGTGCCGGTAAATATTATCACAAGGACGACGACTGGACCATGTACGATACAATGGATGTAAGCATGAAGTATCCGGGCGGGAAGATCATCCGATGGGATGGAAGGAGCCGGACCGGTTACAGTGTATATGGAGACGGGCGCGGCAATGTGGTTTATGGCAGCGAGGGAAGTGCTACCATCAGCCGAAACGGATATAAGGTCTTTGATCTGCATGGCAAACTTATAAAGGAGGAGAATGAGGCTTCGCAGAGTGTGACTACCGGAATGGGCGGCGGGGGTGATATCACCACCAAGCATATCCAGAATTTCTTCCAGACTGTCCGGGGGGAGGCCAAACCCAACTCAGTGCTGAAAGAAGCGGCTGCGAGCTCTCACCTTAACCATCTGGCGAACATTGCATATAAGACAGGTAAAAATCTCAGGGTTGATCCTTCCAACGGACATATCCTGGACGAGGAAATAATGAAAAAGTACTGGACACGGGAGTATGAACCGGGATGGGAACCCAAACTATAATCTTTGTTTAATCACTTATTAAGAATATCTTGTTGCCAGTATACACCTAATCTACCTATAGCTTTATGAAAAAGAACCAGTTATTTACAATCCGGGTGGCACTTATCGTGGCCCTGGGCGGATTTCTTATGGGATTCGATGCATCTGTCATCTCCGGGGTTGTGAAATTTATTGAGCCAGAGTTTGATCTGACCAAGATTCAGCTGGGATGGTCGGTGAGCAGTCTGACCCTGATGGCCACACTTGCCATGTTTGTAGCCGGTCCCATAAGCGACCGTTTCGGACGCAGAACTGTGCTCAAATATGCCTCCGTCCTTTTCGCCATATCGGCTTTAGGATCTGCATTTGCCCCGAATTTCGCCACCCTGGTGATTGCCAGGATGATTGGAGGCATCGGTGTGGGAGCATCCCTGATAATAGCCCCGGTATTTATTGCTGAGATTGCTCCGCCGGAGCGGAGGGGACAACTGGTTTCAGTCAACCAGCTGAATATTGTGCTGGGTATCTCGGTAGCCTTCTTTACCAACTACCTTATCGTCAGGCTGGGCTCATCAGAGGCCTCCTGGGTGCAGACCCTGGGTATTGCCGAGCATAACTGGAGGTGGATGCTGGGACTGGAAACACTCCCTGCAGTATTTTACTTTGTCGCTCTCTTTTTTGTCCCCCGGAGTCCGCGCTGGCTGATGATGAAAGGAAAACAGGAAGAAGCCATGGTGGTTCTTAAACGGGCCAACGAGCCTGAGGCTGCTGAGATTGAATTCAAAAATATATCGGAGAGTCTGAAAAGCGGAACAGATAAAAAGAAGGTCCCCCTTGGAGAACTCTTTAAACCTGCCCTCCGTCTTGTGCTGATCATTGGTCTGGGTGTGGCTGTGTTGCAGCAGATCACCGGAATAAATTCGGTATTCTTTTATGCACCAATGATCTTTGAGCAGTCTGGAATTGGTACCGATGCTGCCTTTTCACAGGCCATCCTGGTTGGCTTAACCAATCTCGTATTTACTGTTGTAGCCATTCTCTTTATTGACAGGCTGGGAAGAAAATTCCTCCTGGGCGTAGGACTGGCAGGGATTGCCATCTTTATGTTTATTCTGGCTGCCGGATTTAACTCGGCCACCTACTCCCTTTCAGGAGATGCCATTGAGTCGCTTTCAGACGATCTTGATAAGGAAGCGCTTTACTCGATTGAGGGTGAGCTCTATGACAGTGATGTGAAGTTTAAAGATAAGCTTAGCGAGATCCTGGGACCCTCAAGTATTAAAGAGCATGAATCGGAGATCATTGCCGGGGCCATTGATACCAACCCATGGCTTATCCTTATTGGTATCCTGGGATTTGTGGCCTCTTTTGCCGTTTCCATCGGGCCGGTGATGTGGGTACTGTTCTCGGAACTCTTTCCCAACTGGATCCGGGGGGTGGCCATATCCTTTGTGGGTTTTGTCAACTCGCTTGTGAGCTTCTCTGTACAGCTGATCTTCCCCTGGGAGCTGGCCACACTGGGTACAGCAGGAACTTTCCTGATTTATGGAATTTTCGGGGCCCTGGGCCTGGTCTTTGTGCTGATAATGGTACCTGAAACCAAGGGAAAATCCCTGGAAGAACTGGAAAAAATCCTGGTAAAAAGCTAAATTTTCTGAAGGAAATAGAGTATAAATAAAGATACATGGTAAGGCGAAGTGTTTTTTTAGGCGATACACCGGTAAAGATCAATGAGGAGCTTGTGGGGGGAGCATTTGTGGAACTGGACGGAGAGCGCTTTTACAAGATCTCCAATGTGGACCGGATGCCCGATTTTTTCATCTCTCTTGTAAGTTCATCGGACCACTGGATGTTTATCTCCAGTAACGGCTCCCTTTCGGCGGGCCGTAAAAATTCTGAAAGCGCCCTCTTCCCTTACTATTCGGAAGACAAGATTCATGACTACAGCGGTATCACAGGAAGCCGGACCCTGATCCTGGTGAAGGAAGGTGAGCTTATGAAGTTGTGGGAACCATTCCTGGGGCCTGCCGGTATCTATTCCGTGAAAAGAAATATCTACAAGAACCTGTACGGCAACAAGCTGGTCTTTGAAGAGATCAATCAGGAGCTGAATCTCAGCTTTCGTTACGGCTGGTATAACAGCGATCGCTTTGGCTTTGTCAGGCGGTCCACCCTGTTGAATCATGGATCAGGTGAACTTCAGGTGGAACTGCTGGATGGCTTGCAAAACATACTGCCAAGTAGTGTGGACCCGGGCCTCCAGTTAAGCTCCAGCAACCTTCTGGATGCCTATAAGAGGCAGGAGTTGGTTCAGGGAACTACCCTGGGGCTGTACCGCCTGAGTTCGGTTCCTTCCGATACGACCGAACCCAGTGAGGCCCTGAAGGTAAATACAGTTTGGTCAGAAGGTCTAAATGATAGTACCATCCTGCTATCCGGTCTGCAGGTAGAAGCATTCAGGTCAGGATATCTGCTGGAAGAAGAGCATGATATCAAGGCCACCAGGGGTGCCTACTACATTAATTCTTCCCTGGAACTGTCAGCCGGAGCACAGCAGAGCTGGAGTATTGTTGCGGAGGTGAACCAGGATGCTTCCGGGCTTGCCACTCTGGTGGAGCTGCTTAAGTCAGGTGAAGCATCGGCAGAACTGCTTCAGGAAGATATTGCCCGCTGCAGCGAGAATCTGATCTCCCTGCTGGCTTCTTCGGATGCCCTGCAATGTACTGAAGATGAATTGAGCACTACCAGGCATCTTTCCAATGTGCTCTTTAATGTGATGCGCGGCGGGATCTTTATGGAGAATTATTTGTTTCCGCCTGAAGATTTTCTAGCTTTTGTTTCAGGCGCAAACCGGAGCCTGGTCAGGGATGCGGAAGAGCTATTGGCTCCATTTGGCGAAGCCGTTCAATACAGGCACCTAATGGAGCAGGTCCTGAGCGGAACCAAGACCCAGCTTAGCAGGTTGTGTTACGAATACCTGGCCCTCACATTCAGCCGCCGGCATGGCGATCCCAGTCGTCCCTGGAACAAATTTTCCATTGAGAACAGGAAAGAAGACGGCAGCAGTAAGCTGGATTACCAGGGAAACTGGCGGGACATATTCCAGAATTGGGAGGCACTGAGCCTTTCATTTCCTGATTACGTGGAGAGCATGATCAGTAAGTTTTTAAATGCATCCACCGCCGATGGCTACAATCCATACAGGATCACACGCGATGGAATAGACTGGGAGGTTCCCGATCCTTCAGATCCATGGTCAAACATCGGATACTGGGGAGATCACCAGGTGATTTACCTGCTCAAGTTCCTTGAGATTTCCATGAACCATCATCCCGGCCAGCTTCAAAAGCTTCTTTATCGTGAGCTCTTTAGCTATGCCAATGTTCCTTACAGGATAAAGCCTTACCATGAGTTACTTGCCAATCCGCAGGATACCATTCTATTTGATGCCGATTTGGAGGAACTCATCCAGGCACGGGTAAGTGAACTTGGCTCCGACGGAAAACTGGTCTGGGATAAAAATGAACAGGTAGTGCTGGTGAACCTGGCCGAAAAACTACTGCTTACCCTGCTCTCCAAGTTATCCAATTTTATTCCCGGTGCCGGTATCTGGATGAATACCCAGAGGCCCGAATGGAACGATGCTAACAATGCCCTGGTGGGCAGCGGTGTATCCATGGTAACGGCTTACTACCTTCGGGCTTACACTGATTTCCTCTTGAAACTCTTTGGCAGCCTATCCCGGGAATCACTTAGATTTTCAGAAGAGGTGGCAGTTTTATTCACCCACATGAATGAGGCCATGGATGACCAGGTGAATCAGCAGGAAGAGACCCTGACAGAGAAAGGCATGAAGGCCGCCCTGGATCTTGTTGGAGAAGCAGGGAGTGACTACCGGCAGGCCCTTTACAGGGAGGGCTTTTCAGGGCAGAGCAGGGAAGTGAAACTGGATATCTTACTGCTTTTCCTTGGCAGGTCGCTGAAGACACTCGATCGAACCATCGCATTCAACAGGCGGGAAGACCGGCTCTATCATGCCTATAACCTCATTAAGGTGGATGGGGATAAGCTTTATTTGAGGCGACTCTACGAAATGCTGGAGGGACAGGTGGCCGTGCTGAGTTCTGGCTATTTAGAACCCGGGGAGGCAGTTGAGCTCCTGGATGCACTTAAGAGAAGTAAACTTTTCAGGGAGGATCAGTACAGCTATATCCTCTATCCCGACCGTCAGCTGCCAGTCTTTATGGAAAAGAATATCATCCCGTCGGCGGAGGTGGAACGATCCGAATTATTGCAGGCATTACTAAAAGAGTCTGATAAACAGATCGTACACAAAGATCTGAACGGTATCTGTCATTTTCATGGCGATTTCAGGAATGCCGGTCTCCTGAAAGAGGCACTTGATAATTTGCCGGAAAGCTATAGCCCTCTGGTGGATAAAGAATGGGAGCTGATCCTGGATATTTATGAGAATGTATTCGATCACCAGTCTTTTACAGGTCGTTCAGGCACTTTTTATGGCTACGAGGGACTGGGGAGTATTTACTGGCATATGGTTTCCAAACTGCTCCTGGCAGTTTGTGATACATATTACAGGGCAGTGGACCAGGGAAGCACCCCGAAAATCCTGGGACGACTGGCAGCTCACTATTACGAGATCCGCGCCGGAATCGGATTGAACAAAGACCCGGATGTTTACGGCGCTTTTCCAACAGATCCTTATTCACATACTCCCCGAAACAGGGGGGCTCAGCAACCTGGAATGACGGGACAGGTAAAGGAGGATATTATTGCCAGGTGGGGAGAACTGGGTCTTCTGGTCAGGGAAGGGAGCATTCGCTTTCATCCCGTATTGCTCAGAAAAGAGGAGTTTCTTACATCAGCCCGTGAGTTTAGCTATGTGGATGTGAACGGGATTGTACAGGCTATACTCCTGGAAAAAGACAGCCTGGCCTTTACCTATTGCCAGGTTCCGGTCAAATACCTGCTTTCAAAAGAGAAAAAGATTAAATTGTATTTCAAAGATGGTTCTGAACAGATGTTGCAGGGCGATACCATTCATGAGGCAGACAGTGCCTCGATCTTCAGGAGAGAGGGAATAATTGTAAGGATCGATGTATGGCTTATGCCGGAGTTATAATAATTCAGATTTACGACAGGGAGTTCGCCGATTTCATTTCATCAAGAATTTGCCACGCGTAAAGTTGCATTCGTGGTATATGGAAAGGTCCTTTCCATAGATTCCCCTTCAAGGGAACAGATATCCGGCCATCTCTGTGCAGGTAACCATACCATTCACCTTGCTCAGGATCCGGGAAATATCGGTATACCCAATCGTGAATCATATCATGCCAC
>CAYWGP010000219.1:0-26128 GCA_964458155.1 uncultured Bacteroides sp. | reverse complement strand
CGCCCTACCTGTTTATACCTAATGTAACACTGTACTGCCAGAATACAAAGCAGAACTAATATGCCAATCCAGGAACTTTGCATTCCCGGAAAGAACAGTGCTACCGCGAAAACAAGCGATATGCTAACAGACCCGTACAACAAAGGTCTCCACATGGTTCCCCGCAGTAAAAAAATAGCTTTGTCCAGGACCAGGCCAAGCAGCACAAACCAGATTACAATAACTGACAATCCCACCAGTGTGTTGCCTGTAAAGGTGGTTACCCGGTGAGCCTCGAATGACATACTTGAGTCCAGCACCAGGATTCGTGTCAGCTGCTCTATCACCAGGAAGAGCAAAGCGGCAAGCACAAATAAGAGTGTGGCAATCCCTCTTTTCCAGCGTTCCGATTCCAATTTCTCCAGGTTCCCATACAGGTAGTATAATCCACCCAGAAGCAGGGCCGAAACAGAACTCACCAGCAGTGCCCCAAGGGAGGGGAAGTAGCGACTGGCAAAAATTTCGGGCCGGAACAACTTCGTATCTGTTAATAAAGCAGGAAAGGAATATTTGAAGATGGCCACAACACTACCCACAATCAATAAGGTAAACAAAGCGAGTAAAAGGTACCTGCTTCGTCCTGCACTACTCTTCAACACCGAACAGCATCCCATAAAAAATAAGAGAAGAAAAAGCAGCAGGCTGCAGGTGGCCAGCACCCTCAGTCCCGTCTGCCCGGGCTCAGCGTTCGAAAAATCGAGAGAAAACAGGTATTCCCCGGCATCATTATAGACCGCTTCGGACCCATCTGCCTCAATGAACTCTATCCCTACCTGGGGATCCAGGTCAAAATCTTCCTGGAATCCATTGACCAGAAATTCATTCTGAGAAGGGTAACGGGTTTTGATTTCAATCATTCCCACCAGCTTACCCTTGTCAAAAGGACGGATAATGGTAGTATAATATGCATTTCTAAGGGAAATAAACGGCCTGTTCATCCGCGGCCTCCATCTGTCTGCCACAGGGACAGTATGGTCGGACCAATACCTAAGAACATTTTCGTCGTAATAGAAAATATAGATCCCTTCCTTTCTGGCAAGTTCCTGGTATTCAATGGATTTTTTATCAAGCACCCCGGTGGGACTATCATTATTCAGAAGTGCGTTCAGTTCCCGGAATTCCTCCTTCAGCTTCTGCTCCTTCTTATGCAGGGTCTTTTCAAATTTCCGGATGTCTTTCTTTGAGTAGTTACCCTCCCTCATTAGGGTTGCGGATACGATCCCTACCACCAGGAAGACCGAAGCTGCCAGAAACAGGATAAACCTGGGATATGTCTTTTGATCAGGCATGATGATAAGGTTCCCCTTTTAAAATGGTATAGGCCCTGTAGAGCTGTTCCATAAAGATCACCCTCACCAGCTGGTGTGAAAATGTCAATTTTGAGAGAGAGAGTAAGGCATCGGCCCTCTTATATACCTCATCGGAAAATCCGTAGGGTCCGCCTATTACAAATAAAAGATGATTCACCCTGCCCTCCAGTCCATTCAGGTATTCGGCAAATGAAATGGAATGAAACTCCTTTCCACGCTCATCCAGCAGAATCATAAAGTCGCCTGGCTTCAAAGCCTTCAATATGATCTGTCCTTCCTTTGCCTGCACCTCCTTCATTGTCAGATTCCGGGTATTTTTCAGGTCAGGCAGTGTCTCAATCCTGAAGGGAACGTAGTGCACAATTCTGCGGCGGAAAAGCTCCACGCCCTCCCTTATAAAAGAATCTTTTGTCTTTCCGCTTTCAAGGAGTGTTATGCGCATACAGGATTAATCGACAGGTTTTTGTATCTTGCAAGGGACCATTTTATTGGCCTAATAGTTGCGGTGATATACAAACATAATTGATATTTAGATAAAGTGAAAAAGAGGATATTAACTATTTTATTGATGAACATGCTGGTTCTCCCTCAAGTATTGAGCCAGACTGTTCCGGCAGATCTGTCCAGGGCCTTGGGCCAGGGTAATGCCACTGCCATGTCGGCCTGGTTTCATCAGAGCCTGGAGATGACCATCCTTGAAGAAGATTATGAGTGCAGCAAAAACCAGGCAAGCAGAATCCTGGAGAGTTTTTTCAAAGATCATAAGCCCACCGGTTTCAGTGTTTCTTTTGAAGGGGCGAAGGAGGAATCCAAGTATGCAATTGGAACCCTGACCACCTCAAATGGGAATTTCAGAGTCAATATGTTCTTTCTCAACAAAGATGAAAAGCGATTGATTTACTATCTGAGCATTGAAAAAGAATCCCAATATGAAATTAGTCCGCGACCTTGATTCGTCCATAGATCGCTGGTTCATTGAGGATATCGGGGAGGGGGATCATACAACATTCAGTACCATTCCCATTGATGCCAGGGGTTCTGCCATATTGCTTGTTAAAGAGAAAGGGATCCTGGCTGGATTAGACATTGCCCGGCAGATTTTTCATCGCTTTGATCCGGAACTTCTCATGCATCCCTTTATGGTGGATGGCTCCGAAATTACACCTGGAGACCTGGCATTCCGGGTAAGCGGTAAGGTACATACCCTGTTGCAGTGCGAGCGGCTGGTACTAAATGTGATGCAGCGCATGAGTGGAATTGCCACCACAACGCATGCATATGTAAAATTGCTTGAAGGAACCGGAACAAAGATACTGGACACCAGGAAAACCACCCCGGGTATACGTATGCTCGAGAAGGAGGCAGTAAGGCTGGGTGGGGGTGTGAACCATCGCTTCGGACTTTACGATATGATCATGATTAAAGATAATCACATTGATTTCGCCGGAGGTATTCCACAGGCCATAAGTGCTTGCAGGGATTACCTGAAAGCGAGAAAACTTGAGCTTGACATAGTGGTGGAAACACGTTCACTGGAGGATATTGAAGTAGTGCTTTCCCTGGGTGGAGTTCAACGGATCATGCTGGATAACTTTAGCGTAAACCTTACCAGGGAGGCTGTTAAATTAATCGACCACAGGGTAGAGACCGAATCCTCGGGGGGCATAACCCGGGAAACCATCCGCTCTTATGCTGAGTGCGGTGTGGACTATATTTCGGTTGGGGCCCTGACTCATCAGATTCAAAGCCTGGATCTAAGCCTTAAAGCGGAATTCTAAGGATGGCTGCATGGAGCAATAAGCAGTTTGGAGATGTCCGCAGGGAGTATGCACTGAACCGGCTGGACGATTCAAAATTACCGGATGATCCACTGCCTCTTTTTGTTGCGTGGATGGAAAAGGCCAGCACTTCAGGGCTACCTGATCCCACTGCCATGACCCTTTCCACCGTCGATCCGGAAGGCACTCCATCCTCCCGGATTGTTTTGCTGAAAAAAATTGTTCAGGACAGACTGGTCTTTTTTACCAATTACCAGAGCAGGAAAGTTAAAGAAATCAGGAATAATTCGAAGGTGGCAGTTCATTTCTACTGGTCTGAGCTGGAACGTCAGATTAAGATTTCAGGAGAGGCTCATGAGCTGGAGGATAAGGATTCGGACCTCTATTTCAGCACCAGGCCCTTTGAAAGCAAGGTGGCTGCCTGGGCATCGCCCCAGAGTGAAGTGGTTCCCGGCAGAGAATTTCTGGAAAACGAATACCGGAATTACCTGGAAAAGTTCAAAGGTTCAGGAGATGTTCCCAGACCAGAGCACTGGGGTGGATTATACATCACCCCAAAGCGAATAGAATTCTGGCAGGGGGGGAAGTTCCGGCTGCACGATCGTATTGAATACTCCCTGAAGGATGAACAGTGGAGCCGGGTCAGGCTTGCTCCTTAAGCTTCGCTATCTGTCCCTCCAGCACTGCAATCTTCCCTTCAGCATCGGCCATTTTTTGCTGCTCCTTTTCCACCACCTGTGCAGGTGCATGCTGAACAAAACGTTCATTACTCATTTTTTTCTGCACACTCTTAAGGAAGCCACGGGTATATTCCAGTTCTGCCGACAGTTTTTCGATCTCTTCCTCTACATTTACCATGTCTCCCACTGGCACATAATATTCTATGTTCTTCACGATGAAAGAGATCGTATATCCCGGATCCTCATCCACCAGCGTTATATCAGATAAGTTGGCCAGCTTTTTTACTACTGAATCTGTTTGCTCATTGTAGGAGCCATTCTCCGAAGTACGAACCATCAGGTGCATTACCTCTTTGAGAGGAATGTTTTTGTCCTTTCGAATGCTGCGAATGTGACTTACCACCTCTTTCAAATCTTCAAAGTGTTTGATCAGTTTCTTGTTGTACTTCTCAGGAGCGGGCATGGCCGAAATCATCAGGCTCTCCCCCTTCTCTCTCTCGCTGATAAGTTGCCAGATCTCTTCGGTAATAAAGGGCATAAAGGGATGGAGCATATGAAGGAGCTGGTCGATAAATCCTATGGTTCTTTCGTAAGTAAGAGCATCAATGGGTTTCTGGTAATCGGGTTTGATCAACTCCAGGTACCAGGAACTGAACTCATCCCAGAAAAGCTTGTAAACAATCATCAGGGCGTCGGAGATCCGGTATTTCTTAAACTGATTCTCCACCTTTTGAAAAGCCCTGTCGATTTTAGCCTCAAGCCAATCCACTGCTAAAGCTGAATGCTCTGGTTGCTCCAGGCTTGAATCAACTTCCCAGCCTTTGATCAGACGAAAAGCATTCCAGATTTTATTACTGAAGTTCCTCCCCTGCTCGGTCAGTCCCTCCTCGAAAAGAAGATCATTACCGGCTGGCGAACAGAACAGCATCCCCACACGCACCCCATCGGCACTGTACTTCTTCATCAGCTCAATGGGGTCGGGAGAATTCCCCAGCGATTTGGACATCTTCCTGCGTTTGCTGTCACGCACGATCCCGGTGAGGTAGACCGAATCGAAGGGTTTCTCATTTCTGTACTCGTATCCGGCAATAATCATTCGGGCCACCCAGAAGAACAGGATCTCGGGAGCTGTCACCAGGTCATTGGTGGGATAGTAATAGTTGATGTCTTCATTATCCGGATTACGAATGCCATCAAATACCGATATGGGCCATAACCAGGAGGAAAACCAGGTATCAAGCACATCTTCATCCTGACGAAGATCACCGGCCCTCAGGTCACGGAGCCCACTTTTCTCCCGGGCCAGTTCAAGCGCCTCTTTCACGGATGAGGCCACCACGTAATCGTTGGGCCCATCTCCATAAAAGTAGGCAGGGATCCGGTGACCCCACCAGAGCTGGCGTGAGATACACCAATCCTTAACATTCTCCATCCAGTGGCGATAGGTATTCTTGAATTTGGAAGGCTGAAGCAGCACATCATCGTTCATCACACTATCCAGGGCCGGGGTGCTCAATTCCTTCATTTTCAGGAACCATTGCAGGCTTAATTTGGGCTCGATTACTGCATCGGTCCGCTCTGAAAAGCCCACCTTATTCAAATAATCTTCCATTTTTACCAGCTTGCCATCTTCCTCCAGCAAAGGAATTATCAGCTTTCGGGCCTTAAAACGGTCCTCTCCAACCAGCACCCGGGCAGCCTCATTGAGGGTTCCGTCATCATTAAAGATATCAATGAATTCCAGGTTGTGTTTCAATCCCAGCTCATAGTCATTGATATCGTGGGCAGGAGTGATCTTCAGTGCCCCGGTACCAAATTCCCGGTCCACATATTCATCCACAATTATGGGTACAGAACGCTTCACCAGCGGAACCAGCACTCGCTTGCCATGAAATTTCTTAAACCGTTCATCCTCGGGATGCACGCATACAGCCGTATCTCCAAGAATGGTTTCTGGACGGGTGGTGGCAATGGTAATGTACTCCTCTTCTCCCTCCACCAGGTACCTGAGATAGTACAATTTTGAAGCCACCTCCTTGTGAGTCACCTCCTCATCGGATACGGCAGTAAGAGCCTGGGGGTCCCAGTTCACCATCCGGACTCCCCGATAAATCATTCCCTTATTGAACAGGTCCACAAAAACCTTTATCACACTCTCCGAAAGAGCCTCATCCATGGTGAAACAGGTGCGTTCCCAGTCGCATGACGCTCCAAGCTTTTTCAACTGTTCCAGGATGATTCCCCCATGGGTATGGGTCCACTCCCAGGCATGCTCCAGGAATTCCTCTCTGCTCAGGTCTGTTTTTTTGATTCCCTCTTCGGCCAGCTTGCTTACCACCCTGGCTTCCGTGGCAATGGATGCATGGTCGGTCCCCGGAACCCACAGGGCATTTTTTCCCTGCATTCGTGCCCGGCGGATCAATACATCCTGCAGCGTGTTATTGAGCATGTGTCCCATATGCAACACACCCGTCACATTGGGTGGCGGGATGACGATGCAGTAAGGTTCACGCTGATCGGGAGTACTTCTGAAAAAGCCCTGTTCCATCCAGTAGGAGTACCATTTGTCCTCCACGCTGGCCGGATCATATTTTGATGGAATATTCATGCCGGCAAAAGTAGTAAAAAAATAGTGTCCTTATGCTTCGGAGTGCTCTTCACCGACTCAAAATTACCATTCGCCGATTTTCTACTTTAAATAACTCTGAAAACTTTAAAAACTAAAAAAGTTTTCATATACTTGCCGGAAATTACAGCACTTTGGAGGTAAGAGACAGAATATTGGTTGAATCGGGTTTGTTGTTTGCCAAGTACGGCATTAAAAGCATGACCATGGATTCACTGGCAGTGGAGATGGGTATCTCCAAACGAACCATCTACGAGCAGTTCAAGGATAAAGATACCCTGCTCAGGGAGGTGATTTTATACTACAAGAACCAGACCCAGGTACAGGCGCATATGCTGATTGACCAGTCCGATAACGCCATTGAGGCCCTCTTCCGGATCATTAAAATGACCATTGGCCAGATGATGCGTATGAGTCCCGCCTTCTTTAATGATTTCAGAAAATACCATCAGAAAGTCTTCAAAGAGTTTGCCGAACCGGGTGAGATCCGGGATTTCAGCATCACCAGGAAATTGCTTGAAACCGGAATTGAGCAGGGTGTGTTCCGGGATGATTTTGATGTTGACATCGTTAACCAGACCCTGCAGACGCTGTTTGACCTCTTTGGCCATGACAGCGCCATGGTGGATGAAGGCTACGACCGGAAAGAGATGTTTGACCATATTATAATTCCCTTTTTCAGGGGAATATCCACAAAGAAGGGGCGGAAGCTCCTGGTAGATTGTAAAAACCTTATAGAATAAAACAGAACGAGATATGAAAAACAGTAAGATTATCATTCTATTTACACTCCTGCTCTCCCTGGGTCTTTTCACACAGGGGAACAGCCAGGACATGCCGGATAAACTGGTACTGAATCTGCAGGGAGCTGTGGACCACGCTATCTCCTATAACAAGTCCCTGAAGAATTCCCGGATGGAAGTGGAAAGAGCACGGGCTAGAAACTGGGAAGCCATTTCACAGGGCCTGCCCCAGGTGGATGGGGGGATGGACTACTCATCGTTCTTCAATTACGAGCTGGAGTTCAGCTTTAGTATGGGCGATGGTTCCTCATTTACACAGGCCCAATTGCAGGATGCCTATAATCAGACCCAGGCTGCCTACCCCTTCTATACAACCAATGATCTTGCTATCCACGGGGCAAATACCTACTATGATGGAGTCCTTCAAAGTATGCTGCCGCCCAGCACCATCCTCCTGTCGGACCAGGCCAGTGCCACGCTAATGGTAAATCAGCTGATTTTCAGTGGACAGTATATTGTGGGAATTCAGACGGCCAAGCTGGCCATGCTCATGTCCGAGCAAAACCTGGATTTTAATGAACTGAACATTAAAGAATCCGTGATCAGCGCCTATTACCTGGTCCTGATTACTGAAGAGTCCCTCGACATTGTGAAACAAAACCTGGACAACCTGGAAGAGACCCTGTCGCAGACCGAGATCATGTACCGAACCGGGATGGCCGAGCAGACCGATGTGGATCAGATCCGCATTACGGTCAACCAGCTTGCCAATGCCAACACTTCCCTGCAAAGAAACCTGGAGCTGAGTTACAACATGCTCCGTTTTCAGCTGGGATTGGAGACAAATGTGGAACTTGATCTAAGCGATGACCTGAAGTCGCTCTTTATCAATATGCAGGCCGAAACAGCCCTGGACAAACCCTTTGATATTGATGAAAATGTCACTTACAAAATCATGAAGACCCAGGAGGAAATGAACAAGAAAATTCTTGGACTGGAGCAATGGAACTACGCTCCCACCATTACAGGTTTTTACAACTACAACGCCAAGATCCTTACCACCGACTTTGATATGAATCCCAACCATATGGTGGGCCTGAGCATGGGGGTTCCGATTTTTTCCAGCGGGATGAGAAAGGCACGGGTCGACCAGGCCAAAATTGATTACAATATGGCCCAGGTCAACCTGGATATTATGGAAGATCAGCTCCTGCTTCAGGAAAAGCAATACAAGTACGACCTGCAAAACTCCCTGGAAAACTTTTTTACCCAGCAGGAGAATGTGGATGTAGCCCAGCGGGTTTATGACAGCTACCGTCGTAAGTTTGAACAGGGAATGGCCACCAGCCTTGAACTTACCCAGGCCAATGATAACTACCTGAATGCAGAAAACAACTATCTCACAGCCATCATGGAAGTGATGAATGCAAAACTTCAGCTGGATAAACTGATGAATACCTTATAGCACTGCGAATATGAAAACCAGACCAATTATGAAAATTATATCCACCATGAAAACAATAAAATCCGCCCTGTTTATCCTGATAACCGGCACATTTATTACTGCCTGTGATATGCAGCCCCCCGGAGCTGCTTCAAGCACTGAATCGGCTGTTGCCGAAGTAAAAGCCCGTCCGGTCAAGGTGATGGATCTGAACTTCCGGGAAATTGCCGTAACCCAGAATATCACTTCCACCGTGGTTGCTTACGAAGAGACCTATCTCTCACCGGCTCTTTCCGGACGTATCCGGGCGGTGAAAGTTGAAGTGAACGATCATGTGCGAAAAGGACAACTGCTGGTTGAACTGGACCGGACTCAACTGGACCAGACACAATTGCAGTACCAGCAGCTTTTGACCGACCTGGCACGGATGGATACCCTGCTCCAGTATGGTTCCATAACCCAGCAGGCATACGATCAGATGAAGGCCCAGGTGGAAACTACCCAGCTGATCCTCCAAAACCTTGAGGAAAACACCCTGCTCAGGGCCCCTTACTCCGGTGTGATCAGCGGTAAGTACTACAACGACGGAGAGCTTTATTCCCCGACCCCCAATACCCCGGTGGGTAAGGCAGCCCTGGTATCCATGATCCAGGTTAATCCGGTGAAGCTGATGGTGAATCTGAGTGAGAAGAATCTGCCCCTGATTAAAGAAGGGATGATGGCAAGCATAAGCACCGATGTCTATCCGGACGAAAAGTTTAATGGCACCGTTTTCAGGATTCACCCCACCATCTCTCCGGCTACCCGGACCTTCACCGTGGAAGTGAAAGTTCCCAACCGGAAGCAAAAACTGGCTCCGGGAATGTTTGCCCGGGTGAATCTGAAGCTGGGTAAGGGCGAAGCCTTGATAGTTCCTTCTGTGGCAGTCCTGAAGCAATCCGGGACCAATAACAGGTACATCATATTGAATGAAAACGGTCTGGCACAAAAGGTCCGGGTAGACATCGTCAACAGGCACGATGATCAGCTTGAGATCACCTCACCTGAGCTTCAGGGAGGTGAGGAACTAATCTATATAGGACACACCGAACTGGAATCTGGTGATCCCATAGAGGTAGTGACTGATTAATCTTAAAATAAGCAAGTCATGAGCATATACGGACAAGCCGTAAGACGGCCAATTACAACCATCATGATCTTTGTGGGGCTTATGGTGATGGGAGTCTACTCCCTCAATAAACTCCCCATTGATTTCTACCCCGATATCGATTTTCCGGCCATATCGGTGGTAACCACCTATAACGGAGCCAGTTCGGCCGATATTGAAACCAATGTGAGCCGCATCATCGAAGAGAACCTCAATTCGGTATACAACCTGAAGACCATCACATCGGTGTCATACGACAATATGTCCGTGGTGGTGTGTGAGTTTGAATGGGGGACCAACCTGGATGAGGCTTCCAATGAAATGCGCGATGCACTGGACTGGGCTGATCAGATGATGCCGGAGGAAGCAGACAAGCCAAGAATGTTCAAGTTCAGTTCCTCTTCCATGCCCATCCTGTTCTACGCTATTACTGCAGAGGAAAGTTTCCCGGCTCTGGAGAACATCCTTGATGAGAAATTGGTCAATCCGCTTAACCGTATTGAAGGATTGGGATCGGTGGGGATTTTCGGAGCTCCCGGCCGGGAGATCCAGGTGGACATCGATCCCCGCAAGATGGAATCATATAACCTGACAGTGGAGATGATCGCAGCTGTGATCAATGCCGAAAATCTGAACCTGCCTGCCGGAAATATCGAAATGGGTATGATGGACTATCCCCTGCGGGTTAAGGGTGAGTTTACCGATAGCGATGAACTGAAAAACATTGTGCTGGCCAGTTTTAACGATCAGACGGTATACCTGAAGGATGTGGCAACCATCCGGGATACCACCCGTGATGTTTCCATGGAGGATATGACCAACGGGAAGAAGGGTCTCAGCATATTTATTATGAAGCAGTCGGGAGCCAATACGGTGCAGGTATGCGAGGATGTAGAGGCCATGATGCCTGAGCTGATGGAGAGTCTCCCGGATGATATCGTAATCACGCCCTGGTGGGATTCATCCGAGTTTATTGTAGGATCCATAGACAACCTCTCCAGAACGCTGATGTTTGCAGGGATTTTCGTCGTACTCGTGGTTCTCTTCTTCCTGGGCCGATGGCGGGCCACATTTATTGTAATCCTGACCATCCCGATTGCCCTGATCGTAGCATTTATCTATCTCTTCATATCGGGAAGCACCATCAATATCATCTCCCTGTCATCCCTTTCAATAGCCATCGGCATGGTGGTGGATGATGCCATTGTGGTGCTTGAAAATATTACCAAACACGTGGAAAGAGGGGCAAGGCCCAGAGAGGCTGCCATTTATGGCACCAACGAGGTATGGCTGGCAGTGATCGTGACCACCCTCACCGTGGTTGCGGTGTTCCTGCCTCTGACCCTGGTGGGGGGGATGACTGGAGAGCTGTTCCGGCCCCTGGGTTTTATTGTAAGTATCACGGTGATTACCTCCACCATAAGCGCTATTACGCTGACACCCATGCTTGCCTCCAAGATGTTGAAACTCAGAAAAAAACCTGTAAAAATCAGGAAATTTGGGTATGATAATACCATTGGCAGGTCGCTGAAATGGCTGGACCGATTTTACGAACGATCCCTGCGGGTGGCACTCAGGTTCAGGTGGGCAACGCTGGGTATCGCCCTGGCTGTATTCATAGGCACCATGGCTTTGGCCGGGGGCATGGGATTCGAGTTCATGCCCGAGGCTGACCAGGGATCCGTAACAGCAGCCATTGAACTTCAAACAGGTTTACGGGTAGAAGAAACTTCCAAAGTAGCCCGGAAGATCGACAAGTATATCCAGGAGAATTACCCGGAAGTGGATATCTACAATGCCACAGCCGGATCCGATGACCAGGGAGGTATCACGGCCCTGTTTACGGTTTCCGGTTCCCACCGGATCAATTATAACCTGACCCTGGCGGACCTCGAGTCCAGGACCAGGGATGTATGGGATATCAGCAATGCCTTCGGCGAATACCTGGCGACCATTCCCGAGATCGTCAGTTTTGAAGTAATTCCCAACGGGGGAATGGGAGCCACCACCGAGAATAATGTGGTAGTAGAGATATACGGATATGATTTCGAAACCACCTCGCAGATAGCCAATGCACTGGCCGATTCGTGCCGGACCATCAGGGGAGCTACCAGCGTGTCGGTGAGCAGGGATCCTTCCAAGCCCCAGTTACAGATTGTTCCGGACAGGGAAAAGATGGCACAGCACGGATTGAACACCTTCACCCTGGCCAATGCAGTGCGAAATCGCGTACAGGGCCCCTATATGACCAGGTACCGTGAAGAAGGGGATGAATATGATATCAGGATCCGTTTTGTGGAAGAGGAACGGAACGAGCTCTCAGATCTGAACAATATTGGCATCATGAACATGCAGAACCAGTTGATCAGGCTGGGAGAGGTGGCCGAAATAGAAGAAACATGGTCACCTCCCAACATTGAGCGTAAGAACCGGGAGCGGATGGTTTCAGTATCCATCACCCCCTACAAGGTACCCCTCAATGTGATGGCTGAGAATGTGCAGTACAGGATTAATTCTATGGATATTCCTTCCGAAGTGACCATCGAAATGGGAGGTGCTGTGGAGGACATGCAGGAATCCATGATGGACCTGAGCCTGCTGTTGATTTTAAGCCTGATTCTTACCTTCCTGGTTATGGCCTCACAATTTGAATCCATGAGAATGCCTTTCATCATCATGTTCTCCATTCCTTTTGCATTCTCAGGGGTGGTCCTGGCGCATCTTGTGACAGGCATCACCATGAGCGTGATCTCCATGGTTGGTGGCGTGATGCTGGTGGGAATCGTGGTAAAGAACGCCATTGTTCTGGTGGACTATATCAACCTGATGAGAGCAAGGGACCTGGAGCTCAGGGAAGCAATTATTGTATCAGGGAAGTCCAGGCTCAGACCTGTACTGATGACCTCGCTGACTACTATTCTTGGGATGTTACCCCTGGCAATGAGTACCGGTTCCGGTTCTGAGATCTGGAGTCCCATGGGAATTGCGGTGATTGGCGGATTAATTTTCTCGACAATTGTAACCTTGATACTCATACCCGTCGTATACCAAATGATGCTGAGCAGAAGTGAACGACGCAAGGCCAAAGTGGAATATGATTTTTTGAATGGAATTGAAAACTAAGAAATGAAAGCCATATTTATCGTATACAATCAAGCTCATACCGAAAAGGTTGAGTACCTGTTTGACAAGCTGAATATAAGGGGATTTACAAGATGGACCGACCTTACGGGCCGGGGCAGTGTGGATGGCCTCCCTCATATGAATACCCACACCTGGCCGGAACAGAACACGGCCAGGCTGGCAGTGATGGAAGATGATGCGGTTGCTGCTGTCCTGGATGGTGTCAGGCGCCTGGATGAGGAAAACACCGATGTGGGCATACGCGCTTTTGTGTGGAATGTTGAAGACTCGTATTAAGCCTCGCCCGATATGAATCCTTAGCTTAAGGTGCTGTCTGACGATTCCAGCTACTGGACTGTTTACCGGTCATGGAGCGGATGGTAAGTTTCAGGATTACCATGCGCTTCATGTTTCCCGGATTGAATTCAATGAGTTCAGGGGCCCCGTGCTGGGCCATAATCACCTCCAATCCAAGTTGTTTGCTTTTCTGATCTGAAAGAATCTCCACTCTTCCGTAGCCCACCACCGAACGATAGCGTGTACTCCAGTCGCAGGCCTTCTCCCCTTTGGTGATTTCCATGCTGTCCTCCACTTCAAAACACACCTCCGGGTTCTGCATCAGCAAATCAATCTTTTTTCCCTCCGGAGCTGAATGGATGTAAAGACATCCATCGCGGTAACCGTAGTTAAAGGGGATTAAATAGGGTCGATGGCCATCCATCATAGCCACACGGCAGATCAGCGCGGCCTTAAGGATCTCCTCCAGTTCTTCAAGCTTATTAATCTCCTGCTTTGCTTTACGCATGGTTCAAAGGGAATTTTCCTCGAATATAGTTACTTCCTGTTGTTTATCATTTCCCTATTCGTGAAAATGAAGTACTTTTGGACATTCAAAAAAAAATATGAGAGCTTCGCTTATAGCAACATTGGCCACCTTGGCCCTGGGGATATTCGCCACAGGATGTACTTCCAACCCCGAAGAGAAGGCCAAAGGGCATGGTCAGGAAATCTGGTTCGAAGAAAGCCTTCACGACTATGGTGAAATTGAACAGGATAGTGACGGGACCTGGTCCTTCGCTTTTAAGAACCTGGGGGATGAGGCTATTCTTATTAACCGGGTTCGTTCTACATGCGGTTGTACCGTCCCTGACTGGCCCAGGGAGCCCATTGAACCGGGAGAATCCGGTGAAATCATTGTTATCTATAACACTGCTACCACGGGTACCTTTTTAAAATCGGTCATTGTATACTCCACGGCGACCAACTCGCCCGTAAAATTACAAATCAAAGGAAAAGTATATTCCAAAGAGACAGAAGAAGGGTAACTCAAAACCATAAGATTATGCCAGGTATCTCAACAAAAGGACAGCAAATGCCAGCATCTCCCATCCGGAGACTGGTTCCCTATGCCGAAGAGGCCAAGAAGAAGGGTAGAAAGGTTTACCATCTCAATATTGGTCAGCCCGATATCCGGACACCCGAAGTGGCCCGTAATGCGGTGAAAAATATGACCGCTCAGGTGATCGAGTACAGCCACTCGGCCGGGAATGAAAGTTACAGACGCAAACTGGCTGCCTTTTACCAGAATCTGGGTATTGATGTGGACCATACTGAGATGCTGGTTACCACCGGGGGGTCCGAGGCCATCACCTTTGCCCTGATGTCCACAGTAAACCCCGGTGAAGAGGTGATCGTGCCGGAACCCTTCTATGCCAACTACAATGGTTTTTCGGTGGCCGCAGGTGTAAAAGTGGTCCCCATTACATCAGGCATAGACAGCGGTTTTGCTCTGCCTCCCATTGAGGAATTTGAAAAAGTGATAACTCCCAGAACCCGGGGAATAATTATTTGCAATCCCAATAACCCAACCGGCTACCTCTATTCCCGCGAGGAGTTGGAAATGCTGGGAGAGATTGTGAAAAAGCACGATTTGTATCTCTTTTCCGATGAGGTATACAGGGAGTTCTGCTACGATGGAGAAAAACATTTCTCGGTCATGAACCTGCCTGGACTGGAAGAGCATGCCATCATGTTCGACTCGGTCTCCAAGCGATACAGCATGTGCGGGGTCAGGGTGGGTGCCCTGATATCCAAAAATAAAGATGTGATTTCCACGGCTCTGAAGTTTGCCCAGGCCAGGTTGAGTCCGCCCTCCTACGGCCAGGTGGCTGCTGAAGCAGCCCTGGATACTCCCGATTCCTACTTCAGGGAAGTGTATGATGAGTATATCGAGCGCCGTGACTATATGGTGAAGGCGCTTAATAAGATGCCCGGTGTTAAATGCCCCACCCCTAAAGGAGCTTTCTATACGGTAGTTCATCTTCCGGTGGATGATGCCGATGTATTTGCCCAATGGATCCTCAGCGAGTTTGAATATAAGAACCAGACAGTCATGATGGCCCCGGCCTCGGGCTTCTATTCCACCCCCGGATTGGGAAAACAGGAGGTAAGGATCGCCTACGTCCTGAAAAAAGAAGACCTGGCCCGGGCCATGGAAACCCTGGCTGAGGCCCTTAAAGTCTATCCGGGTCGAACCAATTGACCCGGGCGCTGTTTTATTCAAAGGAGGTTCGTGATTATTGACTACCTTTGACGCGCTTAACTTAAGAAAGAAACAATTTGAATTTTAGTGATTTCGGCTTCGATCCCGATCTGATGGAAGGGATTAGTGCCATGGGCTTTGAAAAACCCACTCCCATCCAGGAACAAGCCATTCCGGCCATACTTGAAGGAAAAGATATTATTGGTTCAGCACAGACAGGTACGGGTAAAACCGCAGCCTTCCTGCTACCAGTAATACAGAAGATCATTGCTTCACGGGAAGAAAGCGAGACCAGGGCCCTGGTAATTGTTCCCACCCGCGAGCTGGCACAGCAGATTGATCAGCAAATGGAGGGATTCTCCTACTTCACACCGGTAAGTTCTATTGCTGTCTACGGAGGAGGCGATGGTTCGCTCTTTGCCCAGGAAAAAAAGGCCCTCAGTGAAGGGACCGAAGTGGTGATATGTACACCCGGCAGAATGATCGCCCACCTGAACAACAACTATGTTAAGTTTGACAGCCTGAAATACCTGATACTGGATGAGGCCGACAGGATGCTGGACATGGGTTTCTACGAGGATATCATGAAAATCATCCAGTACCTGCCCAAACAGAGACAGAACCTGATGTTTGCGGCCACCATGCCTGATGAGATCCGGAAACTGGCCCGCAAGGTCCTGCATGCTCCGGTGGAGTTGAATATTGCCGTCTCCAAACCTGCCGAGAAGATTCTTCAGGTAGCCTATGTGGTTTACGAAACACAGAAACTTCCCCTGGTAACACATCTTCTGAAGGGTCGCGACCTGAAAAGCGTGATAGTTTTCTGTTCCACCAAGTTATCGGCCAAACAGCTTGGCCGCCAGCTCAAAAGAGAAGGATTGAAAGCAGAGGATATTCATTCCGACCTGGACCAGAAGGCCAGGGAGGAAATCATGCTGGATTTCAGGAACCGCAAGCTGAATATCCTGGTTGCAACCGACCTGCTGTCACGCGGAATTGATGTGGATAACATTGAACTGATCATCAACTATGATGTGCCCCACGAGGGAGAGGACTATATCCACCGTATCGGGCGGACTGCCAGGGCCGAGTCGGATGGCATTGCCATTACACTGATCAGCCAGGAGGAGCAGTATAAGTTTGCCCGCATAGAAAAGTTACTGGAGAAAGAGGTCACCAAATCCTCGGTGCCTGAAGAGTTCGGGGAGACTCCCGAATACAATCCTGCTAAAAACCGAGGCCGTTCGGGTAACTTCAGGGGCCAAAAAGGTGGCGGAGGTCGCAAAGGTGGCGGAGGTTACAAAGGTAGCGGAGGCTCCCCCCGTAGTAAAAACTATCGGCGCTAACTGCATACCTGTTTACCTGCTTACAATAAACTGTACTGTTTCTCCCTCACTGGACCTGAATATATACAGCCCTGAACCCAGCCGGGGGACAGGTGCATATTCTGCATCCTCAATTTCCATTACAAGCTGACCCATGATATTATAGATGCTGCCGCTAACTCTCCTGTTAAAATAGAACAGTCCTTCACTAACCGGATTCGGGTAAATATACAGCGGCTCCAACTGGAAGGGATTCTCAGGGACAGCGGTACTAAGATTTGAATACATGGGCGTGGGAGATGTAAACTGAACCCACTCCAGACCACCATCCACCAGTCGGCCCGTGGAAACATCCGTCTCCTGCAATCCAAAGGTGACCGAATCCACGATTTGAAAACCGGTGGAAGGCCTCCTGGAAAGACGCAGCATTTCACCATCCTTGCTGATCTTAAAATTGGCATGGTTCACTCCCTGCTCCTTCTGATCGTCGAGCCATACCAGGTAGAATGCACCTGCCTGCAGGTACTCCTCGGGAAATCTGTATTTCCCGGGGGAGCCCATTTTGTCGCTGAGAAAATAATCCGCCATCCAGACAGGCTCACTACTGGCATTGTATATCTCCATCCAGTCTTCATACTCCCCGAATTCATCCTTTTTAATGCTGTTGTTCGAGGCGGCAAACTCGTTAATATAAATGGGTCCGGATACAAGGGGATAGGAAATAAGCAGGGTAGTATCCGGAAAACGATTCTCCTGTCCACCCTGATCAAGCACTGTGAAATAGATTTCCACTTCGGTGCTATCGTTGAGCGATCGGATGGTATCACGATAGGAAAAAGCCCCGGATACGGGGTCTGTTTCAGTGGGGCTGCTCTTTAAAATTGTGTTCCAGCTTCCCCCATCGATGCGATAGTGGAGGGTGGTCGTAAACCCTGTTTCATCGTCTTCGGCGGTCCAGTCCAGGTCAATCCTGTCTGACCGTGGCCCCACCCTCACATGAGAAAAGAGGGGGATGGCATCCGAATCCACAGCTTCCGCCAGGGCCGAGGCATTCCGGGCGGTAATAAACTCCTCCACACCCATAGTCACATGTTCTCCCCAGCCACTGCTCATGGATGCATCAAAATCATTGAGGGTAAAGCCCCAGTCTTTTGTATAAAAGGTATCCATGGCCACAGCATCCCTGATTTGCAGGCTCCAGCGATTCAGTTCATTACCCAGCTCCGCAGAAGCAGTAAAGGCAGCCAGTTTCTTTACATACATGGTAAATTGCGCCTTATACTCATCCACCTCAAGGACCTTTTCGTAGAGTGGCCGATGATCCAGGTTCCAGTCGTAGATGGATTGGGTGGACCAGTCCACATCCCTGAAATCTATCCCAAAACTGCTTCCCGGGTTATAGGGAATGTATTCAAACCTACCACTTACCTGGTCCCTGTACAGATAGAAATTATTTTTGTCGCCCGTGTATGCATCCCAGTTACCACTGATTACATCCACAGCCACCGCTTTCAGGTAGTTCTGAACATTGATCAGGTGCTCCAGCTCAGCTTTCAGCTGCTCTCCGCTATATTGATTCAGGCGTATAATCAGGGTGGCCAGGTCCTCGTAATCGTCCCATTTTTCGTTGGTCCGAAGGGCATATACGGGCCGCCCGTCATACTCATACTTATAGTCGTCCTGCGAGTTGCCCAGGTAACTCAAATCGGCCGGCCATAAGTTCCGGAAGAAGTTACCATCGTTGTTATCAAATCTGGTTTTTGTAAACTTTTCATCAATATGTTCGGTGTTCAGGTAAACCCCGTAGAAGGCATTGTTAATATAAAGCAGTACATGATTGCTCCTTGAACCGGAGGCTCCCAGGTAACGAAACATTTCCCAGGCCAGTTTTGAACGTACAAGGGAAGGGTCGTTGACTTCTGCATTCAGATCCATCTTTTCGATCCCGTAATAATTATCAGCAGGATCAAAAGAATTAAATGAAATCCGGAAAGATTTCTTCTGCTTGTTCCTGATGGTATCGCCCCGGAATCTCAGTCCCACATCTATGGGTCCTTCAGTAATGCCGGCCCGTGTGAATTTGAAAGTGGCATAATACTCCGTATTACTTTCCGGATCGGCATAAAGGCTCTGGAGATTCGATACCGAAATAGTCAGATCGATGCGCGGTACCTCTGCATCATCAAATACAAATCCGGGCTCCGGATGGATCACCTGGGCACTGGCAAAAAAGCTGGTGCCAAGAAGGGTAAGGAATATAATTATTCCTCTTGTTTTACTAGTTGCTTTCTTCATATATCAAATACTCGCTTCGTTTCAATTTATACTCCTCCAGCTCTGGCTGCCAGCTGGCCCTGATAACTTCTTCTTCCCATCCTTCCTCCACCATTTTTCTGAGCTCCCCTGTACCTGCCAGGGTAGAAAAATAGGAAGTGAAGAATTCCTCTTTCACCGGAAAATCCTTATAGGCTTCCAGCAAAAACTCCAGGTGAACTCTGGTCCACCCCTCCTGCGGGGAAAACTCTCTCAGGTCGGCCCCATAACAGATTTGTCCCTCAAACTTGGGATTCTTCGCCACACCCTCGATGGCCACAGGGGTAAAGCTGAACCCGCCACTTAGATCCGGATGTCCGTACACCTCAAAAGGCATGCTGGTTCCCCTGCCTTCGCTCAGAACTGTTCCTTCAAAAAAACAGGTGGAAGGGTACATCAGAATGGCATGATCGTTGGCGAGATTTGGCGAAGGGCTCACTGGCATACTGTAGGTCATTCCATGATAATAGCCCTCGCAGGGTATTACAGTCAGATCACAGCTGATCCCCTGGCTTAGCCATCCCTCTCCGTTTATCATCCCGGCCAGTTCACCAATGGTCAGGCCATAGACTACTGGAATGGGATGCATTCCTACAAATGAGCGAAAGGCCGTATCAAGCACAGGGCCATCCACATATCCCCCATTTGGATTGGGCCGGTCCAGCAGGAGCAGGGGAATGCCATTTTCTGCACAGGCTTCCATCACATAGTGAAGGGTGGAAATATAGGTATAGAACCTTGCCCCCACATCCTGAAGATCGAAAATCATCAGCTCGATACCGGCCAGCTCACCGGGTTCGGGTTTTTTATGACTACCATATAAGGAAGCCACGGGAATGCCTGTCAGCGGGTCGATACCATCCTCAATCTGTACACCGGCAGCCCTGTCGCCCCGGAATCCATGCTCGGGGGCAAATACTTTAAGAATCTGATCCTTTCCAATGCCTCTGTCCAGCAGGGTATCCACCAGGTGACGGTCGCCCACTACCGAGCTATGATTGGCCACCAGGGCAATTCGCTTTCCTGAAATAAGATGCAGGTACTGGTCCATCCTGTCGGCACCACAAAGTACCTGGCCTTTGTCAGGTGAACAGGCTGCCATCAAAGCGTTCAGAATAATGTAAGAAAACAGTAACAATCTCTTCATGGCTTAAAAATAGCTAAAAGATGGTTACATTTGAGGAACCCAATTGAGAATCGTTGAATACCGAATTATTTATCGTTCGCCGTTTAATCGGTAACAGGAAAGAAGGGCGAAGTTTCTCCCGCTCCATTGTTGGAATTGCCATGTTTGGCATCGCATTGAGCCTGGCTGTTATGATCGTTGCAGTGGCTATTATTACAGGCTTTAAGAAGGAGATCTCGAACAAGGTTACCGGGTTCGGAGCTCATATACAGATTCTGAACATGGACTCAAATCTTTCTTACGAAACTGCCCCTGTCCCCTATGGCCTGGAGAGTGTGGGCCAGATCAGGGAAATGGAGGGTATCCGTAATGTACAGCCCTTTGCCATAAAGGCAGGAATTATAAAGACAGGCGAGGAGATACATGGTGCAGTACTGAAGGGGATAGACAAGAGCTATGACTGGAGTTTTATTGAAGAACACCTTATTGAAGGCGAAATATTCACGCTTAATGATAGCACGAGAAGCAATATGGTTGTGCTTTCGGCCTCCGTTGCCAGACTGCTCAAACTGGGTGTGGGCGACCGCTTCACCATGTACTTCATCCAGGACCCCCCGAGGGCCCGCACCTTTACCATCAGTGGCATCTATAATACCAGCCTGGAGCAATTTGACAAGCTCTATATTTTTTCAGATATAAGACAGGTGCAGCGGCTGAGCAACTGGGACATGGGCGAAGTAAGCGGATATGAGGTTCTGATTGATAAGATGGAGGATCTGTCCGAACTCACCTCGAAGGTAAGAGAACGGATTGGTTTTGACTTCCTGGAGGATGGCAGTCGCCTGAGAGTTGAAACCATTATGGATAAAAACTCGCAGATCTTTGACTGGTTAAAGCTCCAGGATATGAATGTGGTAGTCCTGGTTATCCTGATGGTTGTGGTGGCCGGATTCAATATGATATCCGGACTGCTTATCCTGATACTGGAGCGGACCAATATGATTGGTATTTTAAAAGCACTGGGGACCACCAATTTTTCTATCCGGAAAATTTTCATGTACCAGAGCGCATATCTGACCCTGGTGGGCTTATTATGGGGAAATCTTTTCGGCCTGGGCATCTGCCTGGCACAAAAGCAGTTCAATCTGATACCCCTTGATCCCGGATCTTACTATCTCGATACGGTTCCCATCAACCTGAACCTGGTACATCTCCTCCTGCTGAACCTTGGAACCATGGCCATCACCTTCCTCTTCCTGCTGATACCCTCCATGATCATAGCCCGTATATCTCCCGATAAGAGCATTCGCTTCAATTAACTGCCTTTCATGTTTGATAAGAGCAAGTGGAAAGAAATTTTAAGCCGGAATCTTCCCGGTGAGGCGGCTCACCGCCTGATGGCTCCAACTTTCAGGGGGAAGGCTGATCCCATTGTAAACCCGGTAGAGGCAGCAGTAATGGCCCTCTTCTATGGCTCTGATAAGACTACCCGCCTGGTATTTATCAAGCGGAATGAATACGATGGTCCCCATAGTGCACAGGTCAGTTTCCCGGGAGGCGCCAGGGAAGAAGGTGATCGAAGCCTGGAGGAAACGGCCCTGAGGGAGACCCGGGAAGAACTTGGAGTGGGAGGACAGATTGAAGTCCTGGGATCACTGACAGCGCTTCATATTCCTGTCAGTAATTTTATTGTACATCCCTTTGTGGGATGGATGGATCACAGTCCGGAATTCAATCCAGACCCTTCCGAGGTTCAGTATGTAATCGAGGTTGAACTGAGGGAGCTGCTGGATCCGGCCAACAGGGATTCGGCTTTGCTGTTTCACCACGAACGGTCCATTGAGGCCCCCTTTTACCGGGTGGGGCAAGATAAGATCTGGGGGGCCACCGCCATGATGCTAAGCGAAGTACTACAGCTGGCTACCTGTTTGCAATAACTACGTGGTCCACTATATTCTTATAATGCTCGTAGCGGTATAAAATATCTCTTACGAAATTATAGGTTTCAATCCCCCTTGCAGATCCATGGCGGACAACCTGGTCGCTGTAATACACGGGGTCAGATTTTTTCAGAAGCCATTGATCCACACTTCCGAACCAGATATTGGGATCTGAACCATATTTTTCCGCCAGTCTCCTGGCATCCTGAATATGTCCCAATCCAATATTATACGAGGCCAGCACAAATTTGATCCGCTCGGCCTGATCGGGGATCACATCCTCAAAACGTTCGTCGAGCCATTTTAAAAAACTGGCTCCTGCCCTGATATGCTCCTCCGGGGACGACTCTGTCGTAATTCCGTAGCTTTTGGCTGTCACCGGCATCAATTGCATTAAGCCAAAGGCTCCGGCCCAGGATACCGCCTCCGGATTAAACCGCGATTCCTGGTAAATCACAGAGGCCATCAATCTCCAGTCCCAGCCAATGCGCTCACTCTCCTTCCTGATGGCATCATCATACTCCGATATCTTACCGCTGCCAAGGGTATAGTATTCACTATGGATACTTCTGTAGGAGTGCCTGTTATTAAAATACTTATTGTACAGAATGGCATACTTGTCGGTCTGGCGATAGTTGCTGATCCACTGGTCTATTACCTTTTTAAGGCTGTCGGAACGGGGATGGACAGCCCAGGCCACATATTGAGGAAAAGAGATGGCTGTACCTACATCCAGCTGGGGAAAGTAGGTGGTATTTACCAAACCTACATTTTCGTCACATACGGTATAGTCAATTTCCCCCATGGCTACACGCTGGATCAATTGCTCCGATTCCATATTTTCTTCCCTGATCTGGATCCCCCCGCCTATCTCATTGGAAAGACTGCCCAGGCGGTTCGCATAAACAGAGGCTGCCTGTACATAAACCTCCTTCCCTGCCAGATCGAGCTGGTTCCGGATCAGTGAAGCTTCCACCTGCTTCCAGTTCATTTTCTCCCACTGCTCTGGTTTTCGTTGCACAAGAACCTGCCTGGTTTGAAGAAATGGTTCAGTAAACGCCACTTCCTCCTTCCTTTCCGAGGTTACAGTCAGGTTCATGGCTATCAGGTCCACCCGTCCTTCGCTAAGATCAATGAAATTCATTTCCAGATCATTACTTACGCTCACCTCAAGGGCCAGATCCAGATGGTTGGCCAGATCCTGCAACATCTCATACTGAAATCCAAGTGGCTGGCCCCGGTAAAGAAAATAACTTATGGAGTTATACTCTGTGACCACCTTCAGTGCACCATATTCCCTGATCATCTCCATATGTGTGACCCGGTTTTCCGGTCTCAACTGCTCCAGATCCCGGAACCTTGCCTCTCCCTTTCGATTGCAGGAAACCAGGAAGAGTGCTGCCGGAATAAGCAACAAAAGTAAAACTACGATCTGTCGGCGCCTCTTAATCATAAAAATACCATGTCACCCCCAACCTGAAGAATCTGGGCTTCATAGGATAAGGATTGGCTGTAAAAAAATCATTGCCTGCAAACCCCAAACTCTGCAACACATTGTTATATGAAGCAAATATCCGGGTTGTTTTTATCTCGAAGGCAAGAAAGACATCCACAAAAGGATAGAGACCCAGATCTGTATCATTTTGCAGGTGGAAAATGCCGGTTGCAGGCATATAGCCGCTTGCCTTGTATTTACTTGTAAAATACAGATCAAATCCCAGATCTGCAACTAGGGCCCCCTTAAAGAGCGACTGTTTCCAGTAATTGGATGAATAAATCACAGCCAGCGGGAGGTTCAGGACCTCCTTGGCGGTGGCATATTGAAGCAGCAAACGGTTGTCGGAATTCCAGCCTTTCAGGATAAAATGCTTAGACATATGTGCGGAAAGCACCAGCAGGTTCTTATCGTAGGCCTGTGGCAAAGCCAGCGTGTCCCAGTAAATATAGTTTGAGATATATGCTACTCCCAGCCTGATATCTAATTCCTTTTCCTCGCTTTGAATAAAAGCCTCTCCTTTAATTCGCAGCATGGAGGAAAAATCATTTTCCCACTTGAAAAATGAGGATGAATAGCTATTGGTATAATAGTTGGGCCTGGCCATTTCAAAGCTTCCCCGGAGGCCCAGGTCTGTCATTCCGCCCAGCTCCCTTGAGAAGGTGGCGTTCAGGTTAAAATTATTCTGATTATAACCCAGAAGATAGTACTTCCCACCGATGACCCAGTCCCAGACACCCGTGGTAGGTCCGGCCAGGTGAAATCCCACAAATACATCATTATAAGTCTTCGAATGGAAATTGCTGATAACTGTATCACTGGCCAGTGAATCCACATAGACCGAATCGGGACTCAGCATCCCAAAGCGTCTCAGCTCATCTCCGGCATAGATCCGTGCAGAAATCTTATCAAAATCGGGATCCCCCAGGATCAGCTGTACCACATTAGACATCTTGGCCTCATTTACTGAATCTAAGGCCGTTTCTGTTAAGTAATAATAATTGCTGTAAACGGGCGACAGATTATCCAGGTCCACTTCATCACTGTAGTATTTGAACTGCCGCTCAAGCATAAGCTGATAGGAAATGGACAGGGTTTTCCCTGTCGAAGTTACATTCCCAAGACTGTCTTTGGAGAATTGCCGTTCGGTAAGATTGTATTTCTGTGTGGCAAATAGGGCCAGGTTACGATAATGGGATTGTGCACTGGGCAGATACACTTCGTAATCCCACCACTCCTGTTCGGCACCCATTAAGAAAGAATCCCTGCTTGTGATCCCCCCGTTTTCTTTCTGGTCGAAATCATTATAGTAAAAGGTGCCGAAAATACTGTATTTATCTTTTGCATGGGACCCAAAGAGCCCTGCACGAATGGCCCTGGTATCCTGGTTTACATATAAAGGTTTGCCAGACAGTATATTAAACTCGAGACCAAAGTTGGTGAAAGGAGAGAGGTTCTGTGTGTGCATCACTTCAATGGACTCCTCCTTCCACTGCTTCACCGGAATAACACTGTATACAAGGGAGGTAAACGGAGTTTTTGAATTGAAGAAGATGGTCCGCTCCGCCGTTTTCATATAAGGATTCCATGCCCTTCCAAACAGAAAAGCATCGGCTTCAGGGCGCCGCATAAAATCAACATGGTTTATTCCGCCTGCCAGCAAGCCGTATGATTCGTAAGAAAAGCCCTGTTCAAAAGCCGGGTTGAATTCCCTCTGGATTTCATGCATACTGGTATCCAGCAGAACATCCTCAAAGCGAGTAAAGTTGTGCTTCAGCATCCAGGTATTGATTTTCCTGGTGGTGTCAATCACCTGTCCGTGAGCAAGCACTGCTGCAGCCAGAATCAATACAGATATGATTAATATTCTCCTCACCAGTGGATGCAGTATGAAGCACTAAATTAATAAAGAAATCTATAAAGCATCAATACTCCACGAAATCGTAAAGTGAGCTTCGATAGCCGATTTCTGTCATAAAGGGGCTTAAACACAAAAAACGTGCTATAAAAAAATCCCACCCGGAAAACCGGATGGGATTAAATAAGATAGGCGACGACCTACTCTCCCACAATACGCAGTACCATCAGCGCAAATGGGCTTAACTTCTCTGTTCGGAATGGTAAGAGGTGGTTCCCCAATGCAATAGTCACCTAAAATCTTCAATAAGATTGACATATCGGAAGAAATATCTTTTAATTAGCCTTGAAAAAAGCTCACGGGCAATTAGTACTGCTCGGCTTTGACATTACTGCCCTTACACCTACAGCCTATCAACGTCATCGTCTTTGACGGCCCTTAAGGGAAATCTCATCTTGAAGCAGGCTTCGCGCTTAGATGCTTTCAGCGCTTATCCCTTCCAGACGTAGCTACCCTGCAATGCAGCTGGCGCCACAACAGGTACACTAGAGGTTAGTCCAACACGGTCCTCTCGTACTAATGTCAGATCTTCTCAAAATTCTAACGCCCATGATAGATAGGGACCGAACTGTCTTGCGA
>CAYWGP010000218.1:0-7965 GCA_964458155.1 uncultured Bacteroides sp. | reverse complement strand
AGGGTCTGTGCAAGCAGCAGTGCAGCTTCCGCATTATCTCCCAGTATGTTTCTGAGGGGTTCTTCCAGCAACATGGCAAATGCGATACCATAGATAACCAGCGCAATATTGTTACCCACCAGCATGGTGGCAATAAACCTGGATGGATGCCTGGTAAAGAAACTGACCAAGGCTGAAAAAGCTTTCTTCTGCTTCCTGTCGATCTGGATCCTCAGCTTATTGGAGGAGACAAAAGCAATCTCCATGCCTGAAAAAAAAGCCGAAAACAGAATGGATACAAGAATAAGGGTGATCAGGTTCAGATAATTCATGGTCTACCTTCGTGTGATTCTGGAGCGTCTTCTTAAAAAGTACATGGCAAATGCAAGGAAGGAGAATAGAAAATAATACCAGCTGTCGCCCAGGCCCGAATCCAGCAGCAGGTCCACTGCCATAAAGAGCATGAGTCCGCCGAGAACAAACCAGACCACTTCGAAAAAACCAGATACACTACTCCTCATCCTGAACGCTTATGGTACCACTTGATCCTATTAACTGCCAGTTGGACAGACTTTGATGTGATCTGAATCCCTTTTTACCATAGAGTGTATTTCCTTCACTATGTACCCTCGTATAAGAGTCAGAGTAGATCAACTCTTCATTCTCATTCCAGAATAATTCATCGGTATAGAGGGCATCCCCGCTGCCGAATTTTTGAGCCACAACATTTCCTGTGGCATGCCATAACCTTTCCTCCATATAATATATGGTATAATCGGCCCTGAGCTCCGATTCAATCTTTGCTGAATCGTCGTAAAAAAAGACTTCCAGACCTTTTTCGAACTCCATATAAGGTTGCTTAGCAGTGGGGTATTGTTTGTAGACCGGGGCCAGGATCTGCACCTGGACTTTTGCCGAATCGCTGTATATTACCTCAATATTTGTTCCCTGGATTGTCGCTGCTTCGGACTCATCGGTAAGCATATTTATACGCTCAATATCATTTTCGCAGCTTCCCAGCAATAAGGCCGGGAAAAGCAGCAATACCACACGACTCTTCAGGACATTTCGCATAACACAAACCTACATATAGTTTTTTATGATTACAATTAACAGCTATTATAAAAAACTATATAGCAGTAAGCTATAGAGCAAGGGAAGGGAAAAAAAAAGCCACCCGGAAAGGGGCGGCTTTTCAATATGTGGCTGCTCACTCTATTTTCTTGATCTTACAGTGGTGTATTCATTGATACATCCTTTTACCTGGTAAGAGTCACCATCTTTAATATCCCTGAAGAATACCTCTTCGTGGTTGGGATACTGAGATGCATAGTCGTTCAGCTTCTTGTTGGCATCAGCGGCAACACCGGGATCCACTGATCTGGCTTTGGCATATTTGTCAGCTGCAACCCAGAAGGCAGTACGCTTTTCGAAGTCATCACCCAGATTGTTCCGGGAGGCAACAATGGCATCTCCAAGCGCTATATACGCTTTTCCGTAATTGCTCTTACGTACAATTGCTTCCCTCGCATAGTCGATGGCACCGCAATAGTCTTTGTTGGCAAGGCTGACAACGGTCAGTTCGTAGAACCATTCTGCCCTGGTTTCGTTTTCAATATCCTCTCCAAGAACGGCCATCTTCAGATAGAAGGCTGCTCTTTCGAAATCACTTTTGGAAATAAGCAAGATACCCAGCTGGTGTGCAGATTCCGGTCCTGGATCAATTTCATACATCTTTTCGGAGGCCTGCACATAGAGATCGGCCCTGTCACAACCCGAAGCATCGTAGAACTTGATCACTTTCTGAAGGAATTCCTTATCTGTCTTATTCGCTTCAAACTGGGGTTCATAATAGCCATTAAGTGCATCACAGGTCAGGATGCCGCTCTTGATCATGTTGTCATCGATATTGGCTTTGGCCTTGTCCCATTTGGCGCTCTTGCCCAGGAGCCCATCGACAATCTCAGTGACCATGAAATAATCCTCAATAACCTGGTTGTCGTCAATTTTTCCTTGCTGATTCAGGGTAATACTGGCAGAAATAAATGTAACTATAACTGCATCCCTGGATTTATTTTTCTCCAGTTCGATGCTGCGTTTCAGGTCATCATATGCTTCATTGACAGCATCAACGTCCACCTTTCCATCAGGACCCATCAGTTGATAGCGCAGTTGATCTATACCCCTTCTTCCCAGAATATTTCCTTGTTTTGTTCCTGCACCGAAATACTCAATCCGCCTGTCGTAAATCAACAGCAGGGTATCTGACAGTTCATTCTGCCTGTTGCGATCTGAAGAGGATCCAATAAACCTACGGTACATAGTAACCCCTTCCACATACATCCGCTCGCTGGAGGCCGGACATTCGCTAAACACATTCCGCCATGGATTGATGGCATCTTTGTAATTGCTGTGTTTGAAAAATTCCTTGTAGAGAGAAAGGTTTTTAATACAGTTAATGCTATCCTGACCCTTGCCATATTTTGATCCGTCCTCAATTCCCTTCTGTGAAATAGCAGGTAGGACAAACAAAAGAGACATTGCTGTCAACAGGATGGTTTTCAGAGCTTTCGTTTTCATACCGTTTATAGTTCTTGTTTAATCAAATCTCCTCTTTCGGAACCACAAGTCGTGTAAAGTTACATTAAATGTGACAATTCCATAATTTTCTTTAACTAAATTATAGTCTGTGGTACCTCTTGTACCATATGTAAATGACAGGTTGAGACTCGACCTGATAGATTTTACCGGTAAACCTAATCCAAATGTTATGCCATAGTCTTCCAGCTGGTAATCATTGACCATCAGGTAATCGTTGTAAAAATAGCCTCCCACCCTATAGGTCATCAATTTAAGGTAGCCCCGGATAGCTTTAGAATCGGGAGTATATTCAGCTCCTAAATGCCAGGATGAGGCCCTGGTCGAGGAGTAATTCTCACCCGACATGGAACCTGTCCAGTCCTGTAAATAGTAATCGCCGGTAATAATTAGTTTATCAGGAATACCAAATGCCAGACCCACTCCAATATTCTGCGGAATGTTCAGGTTTTTGAAGCTCGTATCCTGTCCGAGCAGATAATTCGGATCGATCTGTGTAGAGTCATTTAACCATGCGGGCTCGTCGGGGTAGAAATCATTGTCGACGGTATACTCATTTGACAGTTCGGTGCTGGCTTTGAAATCATAGATTCCACCCACCGTGAAGAAAAATTTGTCACCAAATGTCTCTGTATACTGAAGGCCAAGGGTGAATACAGGTGTACTCAGGTCCACCTTCTCCCAGGAAGTTACATCCGAGTAAGTGGAATTCATTGGGAAATCCACCCCCCTTTGACGGGTAAGCTTTCCCATGAGGAAATTAACGGTAAATCCCAGGGATAGTTTATCCATCAATTTGAGTGATGTACCTACGTAGAAATTCATGATCCCCCCCTCACCCTCGTAATAGGTATCCATGGCCATACCATTGACATTGTCGTCATATTCCTGTTTGATGCTGTATCCAATGCTGCTATATGGAATTATTCCTGCCGAAAGCCCCAGGTATTTACCCATTGAGGAGGCAAAGACCACGTGGTGCAGATTCATGTTAAACCAGGAATTGGAAAAGTTATCAGACTCGTACTTATTGTGAAAAGAGTTGATTCCGAAATCAAAATAGACCGATGTGCTGTCCAGTGCAGAAAAAGATGCCGGGTTCAGGTAATTGATCCTGTTGCTTTCGTGTACAGCAAGCCCTGTTCCACCCATGGCCTGATTCTGGGCAATCCCTTTTTTAGCCATATCACCCAGTCCAAACAGGGTATAGGGTGAATAGGTATTAAACTGACCTGAGAGGGGAGTGGAAATGATAAAAACGGCTACTAAACTGACTATAAATGAACTAATTCTCTCTTTCTGCATTGTGCTCCAATATTCTGTTAAGTCCTATTAGGTTCAGATTAGGGTCCACAAAGATGCTATTTTTTAGCTTTCCGACAAAGTATTTTGCATCGCCACCGGTTAAAACTACCTGTAATTTAGGGTAAAGCTCACTAATGGCCTCTATAAAACCGTCCATTTCGAAGAGCAAACCATTTACAACTCCCGATTGTATGGCTTCCCTGGTACTGCTACCCACCAGGGCTGGTATCTCTGAAGGACGTTCCAGATGCGGCAGGCGATTGGTGTATTTATTAAGCGATTTAAAACGTATCTCCACACCCGGTGAGATGTTCCCTCCCAGAAACTCACCCATGGAGGTAACTATATCATACGTGATGGCAGTGCCCGCATCTATGACCAGAACGTTTTTCCCGGGGCAAATAGTATATGCGCCCACGGCAGATGCAATGCGGTCATAGCCCAGGGTATCGGGTGTCAGATATTTGTTTTCCAGCGGAATGGGTGTGGAATGGTTCAGTTCAATGCAGGTTCCGTAGAGCATACCCAGATAGTCGATAATCTCCCTGGAGTAGTTAACCACCGAAGAAATGATGGCGCCCTTCAGTCCACTGTAGCGGATATTAAAGTAAGAGATTTCCCGGCTGCTAATTTTTTCATAGGTAGCAGTCTCGACCACTTTGTCGTGGTCACATACGGCAATCTTTGCATAGGTGTTTCCTAGGTCTAGAACCAGGTTCATTCTTTTATCCCTTACTCAGTATCTGAACAATTTGATAGGCTTCTTCCACGCTGTTTACATGATCACTTCTCAGGCTCAATTTTTCCTGATCTTCACGCATTCTGAAGATTCCCGGATTGGCCTGGATATTTCGGATCACCTCTTTAAACTTCTCTGAGCTATAGAAAGGTGATTCAGGATTGCTTACAAAATACGTGATCAGAATACTCTTTTTCAATACTATTTTTTCAACACCTGTCCTTTGCGCCAGCCAGCGGAGCTGCACAACCTTTAATAATTCCTCTGAAGGAGCAGGAAGAGCACCGAAGCGATCCAGGAGCATTTCCCTGAATTCTTCCAGTCCCTTTTCATCCCTGATGGCATCCAGTTTCCTGTACAGTTCCACCCTTTCACTGATGTTGGAGACATACTGATCGGGGAACAGTAGTTCCATGTCTGTATCGATATGACAATCAGTAAGAAACCTGGTGTCAGCAGGCGCCGAAACCTCGGTCTTCTCGTACAGTCCACTGAATTCCGTTTCCTTTAATTCGTCGATGGCCTCGTTCAGGATCCTGTTATAGGTGTCGAAGCCAATATCTGCAATAAAACCGCTCTGTTCAGCGCCAAGCAGGTTGCCAGCACCCCTGATATCCAGGTCCTGAAGGGCAATGTTGAACCCACTGCCCAGGCTGGAGAACTCTTCCACGGCTTTAAGCCTTCTTCTGGCTTCCTGGGAAAGCAGGGTAACGGGCGGGGCAAAAATATAGCAGAAGGCCTTCTTATTTGATCGACCCACACGCCCCCTGAGTTGATGCAGATCACTCAATCCGAAGTTCTGGCCGTTGTTGATAATTATTGTGTTGGCGTTAGGAATGTCCAGTCCCGATTCCACGATAGTAGTTGCAATAAGAACGTCATAATCGCCCTGCATAAAATCGAGCATCACCGATTCCAGCTTCCTTCCCTCCATTTGCCCGTGGACCACCACCGAACGAATTCCGGGGACCACCCTATCGACAATCTCCTTGATCTCTGTGATGTTCTGAACCCTGTTATGGATGAAGAAAACCTGCCCCCCCCGGCTCACCTCATAATCTATGGCTTCTTTGATAATCTCTTCGTTAAATGGATGTAATTCGGTAATAATGGGATGACGGTTGGGTGGGGGAGTATTGATAATGCTCAGGTCCCTCGAGCCCATAAGGGAGAACTGCAGGGTCCTGGGAATGGGTGTAGCTGTCAGGGTCAGGGTATCCACATTCAGTTTTAACTGTTTGAGCTTTTCCTTGACTCCTACCCCGAACTTCTGTTCCTCATCGATGATCAATAGCCCCAGGTCCTTGAACTGGATTTCCTTTCCAACCAGTTTGTGCGTTCCGATGATGATATCAATGTTCCCCTCTTTCAGCTTTGTAACAATTGTTCGTTGGTCGGCTGTACTGCGGAACCTGCTCAGGTAATCGACTGTACAGGGATATCCCCTTAGGCGCTCCCTGAAAGTGTTGAAATGCTGGAAGGCAAGTACGGTTGTGGGTACCAGCACGGCAACCTGCTTGCTGTCAGCAACCGCCTTAAAGGCTGCCCGGATAGCCACTTCGGTCTTCCCGAATCCCACATCACCGCAAACCAGGCGGTCCATGGGGAATCCTGCCTCCATTCCAGCCTTCACATCTGCGGTTGCCTTAAGCTGGTCGGGTGTGTCCTCATAGATGAAGGAGGACTCCAGTTCCTGTTGCAGGTAGGTATCGGCCGAAAACGGATATCCCTCCTGCTCCTTTCTCCGGGCATAGAGGAGGATCAGTTCCCGGGCAATGTCCTGGACCTTCTTCCTGGTATTGCTTTTCAGCTTCTGCCAGGCGCCGGAACCGAGCTTATAGATTTTGGGCGGACCCGTATCTTTTCCCTTGTATTTGCTTATTCGATGAAGGGAGTGGATATTCACATAGAGCACATCCTGGTCCTTGTATACCAGCTTGATAGCTTCCTGGATCTTCCCGTTCACATCAATCTTTTCAAGTCCCCCGAAAATCCCTATCCCATGGTCCACATGCACCACATAATCGCCCGGGTTGAGGCCAATCAATTCCTTGACCGAGACCGACTCCTTTTTACTGAAACGGTCATGGAACCGGAATTTGTGATAGCGCTCAAAGATCTGGTGGTCGGTGTAGAAAGCGAGTTTCAGATCATGATCGCTAAAGCCTTCGTGTATGGTCTGGGCAACTGTATGGTATTGCAGCTCCGGGTTAATCTCGCTGAAAATGGTCTGCAGGCGTTCCAGCTGTTTCGGATTGTCCGAGAGGATGAAGTTAGTATAGCCTTCGGCTGAACGCTCTGCCAGGTGGGTGGTGAGCAGGTCAAAGTTCTTTTGAAAGGCAGGCTGAGGAGAGGTGGAAAAATGCCAGGTCTTATGATCCTTTTCCCTGTCAGCAATTCCAAAGATCACCTGAGGGAACTGTGCCATCTGCGAGCCGATTTCAGTTCCCGTGATCAGGAATTTTGCCTTTTCTATTTCCCCTTCTGTCTCCTTATTCAGGTCGGTCCGCAGGTAAAGGGTTTCAATCAGATCGGTCAGCACCTCCGGATTATCCACCCAGATGGTTGTTCCCTGGGGAATAAACTCCAGGAAGGAAATCCGCTTTTCGCCCCGCTCGGTTTCCCACTGAATATTGGGAATGATATTGACCTTCTTAACTGTTTCCAGGGATCGCTGGGTATCTGTATCAAAGATCCGGATTGAGTCAACCTCATCATCAAAAAAATCGATGCGGCACGGGTGACTGGAGGCATAGGAAAAGACATCGGCGATGCCTCCACGGATGGCATACTGTCCGGGTTCATGCACAAAATCGACCAGGTCAAACTTATAGGCCCGCAGCACCTCCTCCAGAAAGGCCATATCGATCTTTTCTCCCTGTTTGATCTCCAGGGTGGATTCTCCCAGCTGTTTTTTGGACACCACCGACTCCACCAGGGCCTCGGCATGGGAGACAATAAAGCTGGCTACCCTGCGCTCCGACAGGCGTCTCAGGGTCTGGGTCCGGGTTATAATATTGGCCTCGTCTGTTTGCTGGTACTGTACCGAACGCCTGTAAGAAGAGGGAAAAAATAAGGTACGCTCGGGCGATCCGTCCAGGGTCACAAGATCGGTATAAAAATAGGCCGCCTCCTCTTTGTCCTGGAACAGAATCAGATGTGCACCTTTTACTTCGCTGAGGCAGGCATGAATCAGGGCGGAGCGGGAGGAGCCGGCAAGCCCTTCAAGGTATTGAACCTTTTGATCACCTGCTTCAAGGGAAGCGATTAGATGGGGAAAATGTGGATGTGATGGATATGTATTTTTCATGGCCTTTCAGGGGCGCAAACATAACAAAAAAAGT
>CAYWGP010000217.1:0-2580 GCA_964458155.1 uncultured Bacteroides sp. | reverse complement strand
ACTTACCTTCCTTTTCCTGGCAAGCATGGCCTTTATCCAGCTCCTGATTGCCTGGTTCTTTGTCAAAGAAACCAAAGGCAAATCACTGGAAGAGATTGAAAGGCTCTGGGATTAAGTTTTATTTCCCCCGGAGGACTCTGGCCAGGCCAACACCGAGTATGATAAGGACCATGGCAGAAAAGCCAAGGACCTTCCATCCTGCTGCGGCCTCTCCTTCACCAATGAAGGTAAAAGCAGCGGCCAGGAAGAAGAGAAAAATGCAGTACCACAGCCCCGAAAGGAGCCACTTCCACCAGTTCATATTCAGTCCCAGCGATTTTGCCCAGGCAATGGCTCCGACCACAACAGCTCCGCTCAGAAGCCCGATGATAAATGCGAATATTACAAGATTTGTGATCATAGCTAGATTTCTTTACCGGGTGATTTTGCATCAATATCAAGATAGTTCTTTACCTCCAGCCACTCCGGCGGCTGCCTGAAGTTGGCATATTCGCCATCCGGTGGTGGCAGGTATTCCTGGGCCTCGGGTGCGTCAAAGAGACTCTTCTGCATGTAGGTCAGACCCTTTGCAACAATTCCTGTGGGATCTGCTGTATCGGCCTTCCGGGCCATGGTGTGCACCCAGTTGGCTTTTCGACTGTAGGGACAGGAAATCAGGCAGATTCTGCAGCCCATACCTCCCAAACTCTGCATCCAGTAATTGAAGCAGGAAGTTGAGTTGATTTCCCAGTGACGATAGCCCCGGGTTGTCTGATCGTGGTTGTTATCAGCTGTACTGATGGATCCTGATGGACATTGTTCAGCACAGATCTGACAGTGCTCGCAGAATTTCTCAACGCCAAAATCAATGGGCTGATCAATCTCCATTTCCAGGCTGGTGGTGATATATGCAGACCTGAAATTTGCTCCGGTTTCCGGGGTAATTACAATGCCGTTTCTTCCCTGTTCTCCAAGTCCTGCTTTCACCAGGTAGGGCACGCCAATCAGGTCATAACCATCGTATGGGGAATGACGCCTGGCCGGGTAACCAAGGGATTTAATAAAAGTTTCCAGGCGACGGGCTGCAACAGTGGACCTTGAATAGGCATCAAAACTGGTGGCCATATTTGGATTTGAATTGACCTGTTCCCACTGGTGCGGAATGCCAATGGCAATTACAAATTTCCAGTGTTTTGGGATCTCATATGTTCCCTTGTTCCCGGATCCACGAAGGTCATAATCGTAGTGCCAGTCTGGCTCAATGGTGGTTATTCCCACCATGGTCGCGCCAAAATGGTGAGCCACTTTTTTGATCAGTCTGGATGCGTGAGCCGGGCTTTTAAAAGGCATGGGATCGTCAATTATCTTTCGCGATCCGATTTTAAAATCTGATACCTCAGGTGGCTCAGTAATGGGCTCCCTGGTTCCCCAGGAGTCGGACCATGCATTGATCAGTGTATAGTATTCTTTGTACTCTTCCAGGTCCTTCATTCGTCTGGGCATGATCTCCTCCATACGCACCCTGTCATATTCATACAGATCAGGGTGTTCCTTATACCAGCTGAGCATGGGCTCCTCAAAGGAATCTGCAGGCGGAAATTTCTTGTTGGCCCCGGAGGCCATCATTTTCTCCTTCTGTTCAATATCCATTTCTCCTTCGGGCATTCCTCCTTGCCCCCCTGCTGGTGACATGCCCTCCTGGCGTTCTTCACCCGCATTAAAGGAGCTGATCATAGCCCTGTACTGCGCTATGTTCTTCATGATTAGTCCCTGACGTCCAAAGGCAGATTCATGGAGCAGGGGCCTGTGGGTTTCCCCTACAATCTGGTAGGCAGGTCCCTTACGAATTATTTTCGTGCGATCCACAAACTGGGTATGATCACCAAGGTGTTGCCAGCCGGTATGTGTAGCCGGGTCCTTTCCCGCAGCCAGTCCGGCTCCTGCCACAGCACCTACCTGTAACCCAGCAGCCACCGCTCCTCCAATCTTAAAGAATTCTCTTCTTGAAACCGCGCTTTCTTCTTTATCAGCTTTTTTATTCATAAGACAAGATTATTGAGTTTTCATTTTTTTAGGCATCATCCATTTTTTCATCATCAGCAGGAATTCTTCGAAGGGCCGGATCGGGCAAAGTGAATCACAGTAGGGGCGCCTGATAAACATCGAGCTTAAAACGTATATCGCAGTAATGACAAATAGAATGGTGGAGCCTGTGAGGTTAAAAAAGGTTCCGAAAACTTCGAAATTAAATTTTCCCGGATTACGGAAATACAGTGCAGCTGCAATGGCTGCAAAGGCAAGTGCACGCTGTACCCATTTCAGGATGTCCTTGCTTCTGCCATGTATCTTGTATTTCGCTTTGCCAAACACTCCCAGGCAGTCCTGGGCGGCTCCAAAGGGACAGATCCAATGGCAATAAATATCCTTACTGGTAAGCAACAGGGTCAGTATGGTCCCACCGATAAGCAGATACCAGTACAATCCCGTATGCCAATCAGGCCAGTATCCAAGAAAAAGGGTGTTGATTTTCAGGAGGGAGAGGGGAACACTCAGCCATAGGCCCAGTACAAGTAAGCTGATTAGCAGGATGCTCCATCGAAG
>CAYWGP010000216.1:0-12763 GCA_964458155.1 uncultured Bacteroides sp. | reverse complement strand
TGGCAGCAATGGAGCGACTTACCTCATAGGAAAAATCCACGTGTCCGGGAGTATCGATCAGATTTAGCAAGTACTTTACACCATTGTGCTCATACTCCATCTGGATGGCATGGCTCTTAATGGTGATTCCTCTTTCACGCTCCAATTCCATATCATCCAGAACCTGGTCCTTGAAATTTCGTTCATCCAGGGTGCCCGTTTTCATCAACAGCCTGTCAGCCAGGGTACTTTTACCATGATCAATGTGGGCGATAATGCAGAAATTGCGGATGTGATTCATATAATACCTTCTGTTTTTTCAGAGTGCAAAGATAGCTAATCTCCGGGATAAATGTGTTGGCCGTTTAGTTCTCTTCAGGATATTGTTCCCGTCGCTTAACCTGGCTTCGCCAGCTGTAGGTTCCTCGTCCGGTATCCTTTCGAAATTATAGCCCAACATGAGTAATACCGTCGAAAAGAGTGGAAAGGTATAGAATAAAAAAGAGCCTGTTCCCGTAGAAACAAGCTCTTGAAATATATCGGTGTGATAAAATACTACATCATGCCCATTCCGGGAGCTCCGCCTCCTGCAGGCATTGGGGGCTCCGGCTCAGGAATATCAACAATTGCACACTCTGTGGTGAGGAGCATACCGGCAATGGAAGCGGCATTTTCCAAAGCAATGCGGGTCACTTTGGTAGGATCGATAACTCCTGCCTCAAACAGGTTCTCGAACTTCTCAGTGTGGGCATTGTATCCATAATCACCTTTGCCATCCCTGATCTCTTTAACTACAACTGAACCTTCCAGTCCGGCGTTCTCAACAATCTGGCGAAGTGGCTCTTCAAGGGCCCTTCTTACGATAGCAATACCTGTGGTTTCATCTTCGTTTGAACCCTTGAGCTTTTCGAGTTTCTCAAGTGAACGAAGGTAGGCAACACCTCCACCGGGGATAATTCCTTCTTCAACTGCAGCGCGGGTAGCACTGAGAGCATCGTCAAAGAGGTCCTTCCTGGACTTCATCTCAACTTCGGAAGCAGCTCCAACATAGATCACAGCTACGCCACCTGCCAGCTTGGCAAGACGTTCCTGAAGCTTCTCACGATCATAATCGGAAGTGGTATTCTCAATTTGCTTTTTGATCTGTCCAACCCTGGCTTCGATCATGGCTTTTTCACCGGCACCATTTACAATGATAGTGTTTTCCTTATCGATGGAAATCTTTTCTGCCTGTCCCAGCATCTCCAGCTCAGTGCTTTCCAGCTTTAATCCTTTTTCCTCAGAAATAACGGTACCTCCTGTCAGGATGGCAATGTCTTCCAGCATCTCTTTCCTTCTGTCACCAAAACCGGGAGCCTTAACTGCAGCAATCTTCAGCGACCCGCGAAGCTTGTTTACAACCAGGGTAGCCAGAGCTTCAGCATCAACATCTTCTGCAATGATCATCAGCGGACGTCCGTTCTGGGCAGTAGCTTCGAGTACGGGAAGAAGGTCCTTCATGGTCGAGATCTTCTTATCGTGAATCAGAATGAAGGGATTCTCCAGGACTGCTTCCATTTTTTCTGTATCAGTCACGAAATAAGGAGAGATATATCCACGGTCAAACTGCATACCTTCAACAACATCCACATAGGTGTCTGAAGACTTGGACTCTTCAATGGTGATAACACCTTCTTTCTTCACCTTAGACATAGCTTCAGCGATGAGAGCTCCAATAGAGGCTTCGTTATTGGCTGAAATAGAAGCAACCTGCTGAATTTTCTGATTGTCGTCGCCTATTTCCTTTGACTGGCTCTGAAGGCTTTTCACAACCTCAATTACTGCCTTGTCAATTCCCCTTTTCAGGTCCATTGGATTGGCACCTGCTGTTACATTCTTTAATCCGACCTGTACGATTGACTGGGCCAGTACAGTGGCAGTGGTAGTACCATCACCTGCATCATCATTGGTTTTAGAGGCTACCTCTTTAACCATCTGTGCACCTACATTTTCAATGGGATCTTCAAGATCCACCTCTTTTGCAACGGTTACACCATCCTTGGTCACCTGTGGTGCACCAAATTTCTTTTCAATAATTACATTCCGACCCTTGGGCCCAAGTGTTACTTTGACAGCATTAGCCAGCTGATCGATCCCGCTTTTCAGCTGATCACGGGCTTCCATGTCAAATTTGATCTCTTTTGCCATTTTTATTTTTTTTTATTGGTTACTTACTTGGAAATGAATAAAACATCACTCTGTGATATCAGAAGATAGTCCTCTTCATCAATGTTTAGTTCCTGACCGGCAAATTTACCATAAAGAACCTGGTCGCCTACTTTGATTTCCATAGGCTCGTCCTTTTTGTCTGATCCTACCATTACCACTTTTCCGTGCTGTGGTTTCTCTTTCGCTGTTTCGGGAATGATGATACCGCTGGCGGTTTTTTCCTCTGCCTCTGAAGGCTTAACTAGAATTTTACCGGCAAGGATCTTACCTTTAAGTTCTGCCATTTTTGTTTTGTATTTTATAAGTTCGACATTATCAAAATCGCTATCTCTTTAACATAATTTGTGCCAAAGGATCTAAACAAAAAAAAAGTGTCAGTAATATGACATACTGACACTTTTTATCCTGAAAAAATTTCTTATTTCTTATTCTGTGTCACCTTCGACAGGTTCAGTACCAAAGGACTCAGGAAGATCAATGGTCTGTGCCGGCTGGTCCATAATAGTCTCATCAAACTGACCCTGGAGGCGAGAATTGTCAGCTTCTCCTGCTTTGGGAATTGTTATCCCGGCCAGAAGGCTTAAAACAATCAGAGCCGATCCCAGAATCCAGGTAGCTTTCTCCAGGAAATCGGCTGTCTTGCGAACACCCATGTACTGGTTGGATGATGAAAAGTTCGATGCCAGTCCGCCACCTTTTGAATTCTGTACAAGTACGATTAAAATGGTAAAGATGCATGTAACAACAATCAGTACCGTAAATATAACAAACATTTTAGTGCCTCTTTATGAATGGTTTATATTCCTAATTTTTTCAATTTGAGCTGCAAAGTAAGCACTTTTTTCCGGATATTTCAAACTTAATTTCTCGTAGGCATAGATGGCCTTGGCATACAGACCCTGCTTCACATAAATCTGGGCCAGGGTGTCGGTAATAAAACCGTCGTGTTCCCTTATAGAGGCCACTGAAACATCTCCCTTCAGTCCAGTCTGCTTATCGGCCCGGATGGGTCCCGGGTCCTCTTTTATGAAATTGCTGATAAGATGGTTCTGGTCAATGGCAGGCACCCCATCAAGATCCCTTTCCGGCTCCTCCAAATCGGTCTCATCTTTTTCCGGGGGTGAAAGCGCTTCTTCTGAAGTTGCCAACTCCGGAGCCTCAGTACCTTCCATATCCAGGAAAAAAGTCTCCTTATCCGGTTCATCATCCAGTTCCAGCAGGTCGGACCCGGTTTCGGGGCCTGCGTATGGAGCATGCTGTTCAATAATAATATCTGCATCCACGCTGCCTTCCTCCGAAAACTCTATGATCTCAGGAGATTCTTCCTGAGCTTCTGCTTCTTCTACCGCAGGCTTCTTCGCATCGCTTACCAGTTGCATGAGCTTTTCCCGGTTCATGGCGTAGACAGCGGCAATTTTCAGCTCCTTCTTCTTCTCATAACCCAGGGCTTCAAGAATACGAACCTTTAGCAAATGAGCAGTACTGAACTCCGGAAATTCCTTGCAGAGCTTATTCACCTCATCCAGGTTGGCAGGTGCATAATGATTCGTATTAAGCAGTCGTATGATATCTGAAGCGTTCATATTTAGTTTTTACCAGGAAATAAATGCTTTATTGAATATATCCTCCACAAGATCTTCAACAATCAGCAGGATCAGATCGTTTTCCACATCAGCCAGGTTTTGTGATGCATTGTATTCCTCGTATCGGCTGAAACTTGTGTCAAAATCGAGATCCGGCTCAAAGATATTGACATATTTTACCCTTATTGTGATAGTGAGTCTGTTCCTTGCTGCGGTTTCTTCACTGGTAATGGCAGCCGGTCTCATTGCATAGCCGGTAATTTCGCCTGAGAATTGCACATCACCGCCACTGTTTGACAGGTCCAGGCTGGTATTGCCCTGTATCTTATCCATCAGGGCATTGGTAAACTCCTGGCTAAGCTGGGCCTGCACCAGTGGTGCCCGATTCGGAAAATAATCAACCGAATATGTCTGAACATCATCGGAGATATTAACCCCGCTAAAGGAAAAGTTTACTTTGCATCCTGTTAGTGTCATCAGCAGGATGAAAAATACAACAGTGAACCTGGTATATGGTATAGGGGTTCTCATTTCTTATTCAATATTGTACTCTTTAATTTTCCTGTAAAGGGTTCGCTCAGAGATTCCCAGGTCCTGGGCAGCATATTTCCGCTTTCCATTGTGTTTATCCAGCGCCTTGATAATCAGCTCTATTTCCTTATCCTCCAGGGAAAGTGACTCTTCAACGATTTCTTCTGTGTCCAGGATGTGCTCTTCCCGCTCTTTACGCACAGCATGCGGACCGGAAATCAGATTCTCGGTCTCATCCGGCATCTCGTCCACCGTGCCATAGAGCTTTTTAATAATTCCCTCATTCTCATGTTCGATATCGCTGCTTACTGATCCCTTCTCCATGATCTGAGCCACCAGCTTCTTCAGGTCGTTCATATCACTCTTCATATCGAAGAGTACCTTATAAAGAATCTCACGCTCTGAATTAAAAGCCTCTTCTGATACGGACTCCTTATTTATCAACGCGGGCAGACGTGTTTTATGGTAGTCGGGCAGGTAGCGCAGCAGCGTTGCTGCTGAAATTTCTCTTTCCTGTTCAATAATCGAGAGCTGTTCAGTGACATTTTTTAGCTGGCGCACATTTCCGGGCCATTCGTAGTTCAATAATATCTGGCGGGCTTCCTCATCCAGGCGGATGGCAGGCATGCGGTAACGTTCCGAGAAATCAGCTGCAAACTTTCTGAAAAGCAGCAGGATATCGTTCCCCCGCTCCCTCAGCGAGGGCATCTGGATAGGAACTGTATTCAGGCGATAGAACAGGTCCTCCCGGAATTTACCTTTATTGATGGCCTGCACCAAATCAATATTTGTAGCAGCTACCACCCTTACATCGGTCTTCAGTACTTTTGAGGAACCAACCCTGATAAACTCCCCGGTTTCAAGAACCCGCAGAAGGCGTACCTGTGTGGAAAGAGGTAATTCTGCCACCTCATCCAGAAATATGGTCCCCCCGTTGCTTACCTCGAAATATCCTTTCCTTGTATCATGGGCCCCCGTAAAAGCACCCTTTTCATGACCAAACAATTCGGAATCGATGGTACCATCCGGAATGGCCCCGCAATTCACAGCAATGTAAGGTCCGTGCTTTCGGCCTCCTAGCGAGTGAATAATCTGGGGAAATACTTCCTTACCGGTACCACTTTCTCCAGAGATCAATACACTCAGATCGGTGGGGGCTACCTGACTGGCTATATCAATTGCCCTGTCAAGACCGGGGTAAGTTCCGATAATCGAAAACCGTTGTTTAATTTGCTGAATATCCATGTTGCTTTCTGACAAAATAACCTGAAAGTATGACAAAATTACAATTTTAGCTGGATTCAAAAAGATTTATCCCCATAGTTTCCTATTTTTGAAATAAAAAGTTGGCTGAATTCCTGGGCATTATACCTGCAAGATATGCGTCTACCCGCTTCCCGGGCAAACCCCTGGCAATGCTGGGAGACAAACCAATGATCCAATGGGTCTATGAGCGTGCCTCTTCCCTTTTCGAACACCTGATTGTTGCCACGGATGATCAACGAATCTACGAGGCTGTGAAACTTTTCGGCGGAAAGGTGCAAATGACTTCAGTCGATCACAGCAGTGGCACCGAAAGATGTGCCGAAGCGGCATCATCATACGAGTCTCTTACCGGTCTTCGTTTCAGTCATGTGGTCAATATTCAGGGTGATGAACCTCTTATTCAAACGGAGCAGCTTCAGACTCTGATGGACTGTTTTCAGTTGCCCGGAACCGGAATCGCCACACTGATCCGGATTCTGAAGGAGAAAGAAGAACTCCTTAATCCCAATGTGGTAAAAGTGGTGACAGATCAATCCATGCGGGCACTCTATTTTTCCAGGTCACCCATTCCCTTTGTTCGCGGAAACGGCTCTGAAGGGGAGAAAGCAATAGTTCCCTTTTATACCCACATCGGACTCTATGCTTTCCGGCGGGATCTTTTGGAAGAGGTGGTCTTACTCCCTCCGGGCGGGCTGGAGCTGGCCGAATCTCTGGAACAGTTGCGATGGCTGGAACATGGAATCACCATCCGTTGTGCCATTACCGATCTTCCATCCCTGGGGGTGGATACTCCGGAAGACCTGGAGCGTATCAGGAAAGAGGCTTTCTTCCGCTAGCCCCGGTCCTACTCGTAATGAAGGATCCTGGCCGGATTCCTGCTGGCTGCCTGGTAGGCAAGAAGGCTTACTGAAAAGATTGCGACGAGCATTGCTGATATGGCCGATACAACATAGATCCAGGGCCTGAAACCGATATTAAACGGAAAGCTTTGCAGCCAGTTCTGCATGAAAAGATATGCCGTGATCCAGGCCAGAATAACTGAGATTCCCATCAGCATAACAACCTCGCTGGAAACCACCAGGACCACCTTTCCAATGGAAGCTCCCATGGCCTTCCTGATTCCAATTTCCCTGCGTCTGCGATGGGTATGATGCAGAGTCAGCCCAAAGAGACCCAGACAGGCAATCAGAGTGGACAGTATTGCAAACAGAAGGGAAAGGCGTCCCGTGCGCCGTTCTTCCTTATAATAACTTTCAAGTTCATCTTCCAGGAAAAATAACTGAAAGGGGGCATCTCCTGTCATTTCCATCCATATGGCCTTGATCTTGCTTATTGTAACGGGAATCCCTTTCCCGGCCACACCCAGGCGTACAGTAATATAACCAGACCAGTCCATATCCCTGTCCTTATACCTGAGCATATACGGACCAACAGGCTCCCTCAGGGAACTGTGATGAAAATCTTCAATTAATCCGATGATCCTCAATTGATTGGTATCTCCTTCAAGGGTAGGTTCCAGGATAATGGTATTAAATGGATCTGCAATTCCAAACTCAGCAAGAGCAGCCTTATTTATCAGGATTGCCGAAGCATTACCAGAACTGGAAGGATCGAAAAACCTGCTTCCCTCATCAATGAGCTTGAAGTTATATGTTTTCAGGAAACTCTCGTCCACGTAGTTGGTCTCAAACAGGAAGTTGCTTGCTGCTTCCCTCCCTTTTATCTGGTAGGTTTCGGTGGTGTTGTTATAGCCCAGATAAGTAGTTGAGTTGCTTGCCGAAACCACTCCTGGTATCTTTTCTATCTCGCGGCAAAAGGTTTGGTGTTTCGTTTTAAGTGGATAGGTCCTTTTGAGAACCACCAGTTGTTCCTTATCGTAGCCCAGGTCCTTATTCAGCATAAAGCGTAACTGATTGGAGACAATCAGGGTTCCCACAATTATGACCACAGAAATGGTAAACTGAGCGATGACCAGACCATTTCTAAAGAGTCCGGTCCGCCTGTTGCCTTTGAAACCACCACGGATTCCATCAACCGGACTAAACCTGGAGAGAAAAATAGCAGGATATAAGCCACTTAGCAGTCCCACGACCAGGGCCAGAAACAATACTACAGGCAGGAGAATTTTGTACTGCAACTGCTCCATTCGCAAATTCAGATCCATGGTATGATTAAACCAGGGCAATAAAAGCTCAACGAGAATAAGTGCAAAAGCAAGTGCTATTAAGCTCAGAACTACAGATTCGGTCAGAAACTGGCGAATCAGCAAAGCACTATCTGATCCTGCTGCTTTCCTGATCCCGATCTCCCTGGCTCTGGTAGCTGACCTGGCTGTTGACAGATTCATGAAATTGATGGAGGCAATTACCAGAATAAAAAATGCCACCAGCCCAAATATCTTTATATAAAGCCTGTCGTGAACCGGGCGGAAGCAGCTGTCCATTCCCACCTCAATATCGGGCTGGAGATGAATATCAAGCAGTGGCTGAAGGTATATACCATAGCGGTTCCCGCCTTCGGCCCACTCTTCGGGCCCCACACCCAGGATGGATTGCAATTCTGCCTTAATATGATGACCGAGCACAGCCGCCATCTTCTCCTGGACTATCTCAGGGTCTGCCCCTGGCTTTAAGAGGATATAAGAAAAAATGGAGTTTTGAAACCAGGTTGAATTATTCTCCCAGTCAATGGTCTCCATGGAGGCGATGAAATCTGCAAAGAAATGGGAATTTTCAGGCAGGGCTTCAAAGACGCCGCTCACATAGTAATAATTGCTGTCTCTGTTTACATTAAGTGGAAGTCCCAGGGGGTCAGTGTCTCCAAAATAGAGTCTGGCCTTCTCCTCGGTAATAATAATTGAATTGGGCTTCGTAAGTGCTGTGGCCGGGTCTCCCCTGAGAAGCTTGATACTGAAAATGTCGAATAGGGTAGAATCCGCAAATAAGAAGTGGTCTTCCATATGCGCCGTCCCCTTATGCCAGACCAGATTCTGGTTGTAGATGTCAAATCTGACATAGCTCTCGATTTCTGGAATCTCTTCGGCAAATGTAGGGGCCATCACCATGGAAGTCCACGCACCCCTGAAGGTTTGTTCGCCCATCACCCCATCGATGTAAAGCCTGTGGATCCTGTGCTTGTTTTCATGAAAGCGATCGAAGCTTAGCTCCTTGATAATAAACAGGAGGATCAGGATTGAACTGGCCAGTCCAATTGCCAATCCTGACACATTGATCAAAGTAAAAACCTTATTCTTACTGATGTTTCTTAAGGCTACAGTAAAGAAATTCCTCCACATAAGACATCTATTGCTCTGTATAAAAACAGTTTTTGTGCCACAATGTTTAATAGCCTAAAGTTAAATTAGTTATCATTTCTCTCTCGCCTGTGGATCGGATGAAAGTGTACGGTACCGAACCTCAACTGCACGTTTTTGTACAGTGAGTTATTTATTCATGGAAACTCTGAAGGTATAGAGAGAGTAATCATTTGTAAGATTTTCAAATACATACTCAAGTTTGCTCCCTGTAGTTTTCGCCATTTCGATAAAGCCCAGACCTGCCCCACCTTTTGCGGTGAATTCTCCATTGGTAATGGTGGACTTATAAAGAACCTTCAATGCCGCCGTATCCTGGCTATTCACAATATCGATCTTTGTCCTCAGGGGTTTTACCTCCCAGTTCTTCACCGGGTTTGTCGCCTCCATTTCAATCTCCGAGTCGTTACAGCTGATTTTAAAGGAAGGGCAAAATCTTGAGTTCCTGTCATCATTACACAGCTGGGGATCGGAATACTTGGAGATGTTTTCCAGGGCCTCAATCATAACGGAAATCATCTTTTTGTAGGTCTTGAAGGAAAGATCATGGTCCTGCGCTGCCAGTTTAAACTCTGACAGCAGCCAGTCTATGGTACTGAAAGAAAGCGGCCCCCGGTATGTAAGTATAGACTTACTTAACATGATGAATCCAATTTGGTACTGAAATTTAAGAAAAACTATATTAAAGTTTCATCCTTGTTTTCCACATACCAGGAATCCTCCTTAAGTGATGTGCTGTGACTGGCCTCAACGGCCAGTCTGTCGCATCTTTCATTTTCAGGAATACTGGCATGCCCCTTAACCCAAATAAACTGCACCTTATATTTTCGGTACAGTGCCAGGAACTGCTGCCAGAGATCCGCATTTTTCTTTTTCTTAAATCGTTTCGTCTCCCAGCTGAAAACCCATCCCTTGTTAACTGCATCAGAAACATATCGCGAATCGGTATAAATCTTTACACTTAAGTCGTCCCGTTTCAGGGTTTCCAATCCCCTTATCACTGCAAGCAGCTCCATCCGGTTGTTGGTGGTTAACCTGTAACCTTCAGAGAGCTCTCTGCGGTGCTTTCCATATAACATAACCACACCCAGTCCACCTGGACCAGGATTACCCCGGGCAGCTCCATCTGTATATATGACTATTTCGCCCGGGCCCATAGTTGCATTACTCTACCAGTGTCATCTCATCAACCAGGTGTTTTGCTCCGGCATATTTGTCAATAACAAAGAGCACGTACCTGATGTCCACATTAATACACTTCTGTAATTTAGGCTCGAAGGCCACATCACCACTCATGGCTTCCCAGTTTCCGTCAAAGGCGATCCCGATGAGCTCCCCACTTGCATTTATAACCGGACTTCCGGAATTACCGCCGGTGATATCGTTATTGGTGGTAAAACAGACATTCATTGTTCCGTCTACCCCGTAAGGACCATAATCTTTGCTTTCATAAAACTCCTTGAGCCTTTCAGACACAACAAATTCAAAATTATTGGGATCTTCTTTCTCCATGACCCCTTCAAGTGTGGTATAGTGCAGATACAGAACAGCATCCGTGGGATAATAGTCACCTACCACACCGTAATTCATACGCATGGTGGAGTTGGCATCGGAATAGAAATCCTTCTGGGGATACATTTCCACACGCCCTTTCAGGTACAGTCTTGAACCCCTGGCGTAAGGCTCCTCAAACTGACTCATCTTACCTCCTATCTCATACAGAATCTGGGAGGCCTGGACAGCCTGGTAACCCGGATCTTTTTCCAGCACCTTCAATGAGGGATTATCCATAAATGCATTGTAGCGCGCCTGGTCGGTCAGGATTGATTTTTTAAAGTAGTTATCCACATATTTGCTTGCATCACCCTTGTACTTGGTCTTCACCTCCAGAATGGATGAGGGCAGGTATTCATCATCCAGTTCATCGATCAGGAGATTAACCATCGCCGTCATGATCTTCTTGTCGGTAGGTGCATTGTAGTCTTTGAAGAATCCGGCTCCACGCTCCTTCAGTGCTGTGGTAACCATGTTGATCTGCTCCGGATCCGGTTCCGGATCACTCAGGGCCATGTCAAGTTCCCTCAGGCTGCGGCCAAACATCACAGTCTCTATTCCCAGGTAATAGGCCTCGATAATATAACTGGATGCAATCTGCAGATCCCTCCTGCCTTCAACTGCTCTTTCTATATCGATCAGCGCACTGCCATAGAGGGCCTGACGCTTTTCATCCTGACTTACCCATTCCGAGAAATCTGCTTCTTCCTGCTGCTTCTTCTCCGTAATCTTCAGTTTCTTAAGAGCCTTATCCATTCCAATGGAGTTCTTCCAGTAATTGGAAGAGCGGGAGTGCTTGGATGCATACTGAATCCTCACTTTCTCATCGGCCATCATATCTTCCATCATCAGTTCCAGTTTAATACTTCTTACCTGAATACGAATGGGGTGATCAATTTCCAGGGACTCCTGAACCTCCCAGGAGGTCATGTAACGGGAAGTTCTCCCGGGGAAACCCATAACCATGGCAAAATCTCCCATCTCATAGCCCTTCAAAGATATGGGGAGGTAGTGCTTCGACTTCAGGGGAATGTTTTCAGGACTGTAGTCTGCCGGTTTGCCATCGGGACCGGTATATACCCTGAAAATGGAGAAGTCACCGGTATGCCTGGGCCACATCCAATTGTCGGTATCGTGACCGAATTTTCCAATGGATTCGGGTGGTGCACCCACCAGTCGAACATCCCTGTACGTTTGAGTAACAAAGAGAAAATACCTGTTTCCGTTAAACATGCTTCTTACAGTTGCTTCGTATTCATTCCCTTCGGTGGCCTCTTCGGTAATGGCCTGGGAAAGGCTGCGAACCTTGGAGGTACGTTCCTGCATTCCCATCTGCTCATTCAGTTCGGGAACAATCCTGTCGCTTACCTCTTCCATGCGCACCAGGAATGTGATGGTCTTACCCTCATTGGGAAGTTCCTCATCCCTGCTCATGGCCCAGAAGCCATCTTTCAGATAGTCATGCTCCAGGGAACTGTGATTCTGGATCTCACCGTATCCGCAGTGGTGATTGGTAAGCAACAGACCATCGGGCGATACCAGTTCGGCTGTACAGGAACCACGGTCCAGAGCCCCAACGGCATCCTTCAGGCTTGCCTGGTTAATGCTGTAAATCTGTTCGTCAGTCAGCTGAAGACCCATTTCAGTCATTTCATCCATGTTCACCTGGCCAATAAGGCTCAGCAGCCACATGCCCTCATCGGCATATACTCTTACCTGAAAGGCAAATACCAGGGCAGTAACAAAAAGGAAAATCTTTTTCATATTCAGTGTACTTTATTTGAATTGCAAATTTTGAAATGCAAATATTGTAAAATTCTTCCTGAAACCATCATGCAATCAGGTGTTTTGTAAGCATCATACTATGTTTAAGAAAAGTCCAGTTCCATCTGCTCATCCAGCAGCCTGAAGGAGCGTCGGTGACAGGGTGTGGGTCCGTGTCTATAGATAGCTTTTCTGTGGGCCCTGGTAGGATATCCCCTGTTTTTGTCCCACCCATATTCTGGATATTGCTGATGCAGGGATTCCATATATTCATCCCTGTGAGTTTTGGCCAGTATGGAGGCGGCTGCAATGGAGGCATATATTCCATCTCCCTTTACTATACAGGAATAGGGAATCTCTCCGTAGGGTTTAAACCTGTTTCCATCGATAAGTAGTTGTTCGGGCACAGGCTGCAGTTTTTCCAGTGCCCGGTGCATGGCAAGAAAGGAAGCATTCAGGATATTGATCTGGTCGATCTCCTTCTCATCTACCATCGCCACACCCCAGTCCAGAGCTTCCTGCTCAATAAATTTGCGCAACTCATCTCTCTTTTTTGCGGAAAGCT
>CAYWGP010000215.1:0-3430 GCA_964458155.1 uncultured Bacteroides sp. | reverse complement strand
GTGTTATACTGATCCGATTGAATGACCCAGCTGAGTTCAGGCACGGGATTGTCGATCCCTATGGGATTGGTCTTGTAATCTGTGGTCAGGGAGGTAAGCTGCAGCTGTGCAGATGCACCAAGGGCAGCCATCATAAAAAGGCTGAACAAAAGAAAACTTCGAAATTTCATGGGTGGTCTTATTTTGTAGTTGGTATGTTAAATATAGCTCTATTATGCCAGAGAATCACCCACATCCATTATCATTGGGCTTTGCCAGGTATTCAAATTAATATGAATGCAGGCTGGACCTGGTTGAATATCACAGGGACAGTGGTACATCATTGCATGCCGTCCACCGCAATAGCCGGGTTTTTTAAAGGATATCCCATCCTGTAGTTCTTATTCTCCCGAAGAAAACCTGTAGAAATCAGAAATTCATCTGCTTTATCCCTGGTATCCTTATAGATCTCATAGTTCCTGTAATTAAAAAAGCCGTGTTTCTCGCCTTCATAAAGGAACAGGTCGCACCTGCTTCCGACTTTCTCCATAACCGTTTCAAAATACCTGGCAGTTTCAACAGGAATCAGATCATCTTCAGTGCCCAGGAAAACCACCGCAGGAGGCATTCCTTCGCTAATGTTATGAAGGGGAGAAAACTCTTTGTAAGCCTCCCCGATGCGATCATAGCCATACCCTCCGGGACCGTTATCAAAGACCGGATTGAACAGTACCAGGGCATCGGGAATGCAGGAGACTGAAAGATCCTCTCCTGTCTCATTGAATCCCTGGATCACAGCTGTGGCCGCAGCAAGGTGCCCTCCTGCAGATCCACCGGATGCAATGATCTTATCCTGATTCACACCAAGTTCCATGGCGTGGGCCCTGATATACCTGATGGCACTTTTCGCATCCTTCAAGGATTCAAAAGGACTGGTTCCCTGCCTGCTTTTTACCCTGTAATCGACCCTGAAACAGATCATTCCCCTGGATGCAAAATATTTGGCATGCGGCTCAAACTGACCAGTATTGCCACCCTTCCATCCTCCCCCGAAGAAAAATATCATGGCAGGGTAAGATTTTGAAGCATCATAAGCCATCGGATAATCAATCAACATATAAAGCGAATCTGAGTCCACTTGTTTGTAAAGGATGGAATCAGTACCCTGAGCCGGGAGGGACGCAGTTGCCAGGACGACAAACACACTGGATATAATTACTTTATCTAAGTATTTCATCTCGATATTAATTTATAAGTCATTCTGTACAGCTATTTCATTGGCTATCCTGCGGCAAAATTCAGATTCTTCCGGATTGTGGTTCATAAGCCTTACCGTTTCTCCATAGGCATCCTCAATGAGATACAGGGAAGGTACTGTTTCCGGAAGTTCCCCGCAAAGTACCCTGACAAATACCGAGGCGGTGAGCATGCAACCCAATTCATTAGGGTGACTTCCATCGGAGGTGAACAGGTCCACCGACGGCCGAAGAGCCATGGCCAGTTCCCAGGCTGCTCCCACGGGTACATTGGTGGCATCATAAGCTCTGGCAGCCTGCTCATACATATCATCAATCTCAGTCTGAAACTGAGGTACCTTTTCCCTGGCCCAGGTATTGAACAGACAGGGTTCGGCCCCGTGAATTCGTATGAAGTCGGAAAACAAACGGATATACCTCAAACTTGTATCTGGTTCATTCATGGCCACCATACTGAAATCCTGGAGAACCACCACATCGAAGTTTCCTTCGGCAATTATGTTCCTGGTTTCCAGCTCCCTGCTTCCATTCCAATGCTGCTTCAGGCTGGCGCCTCCGATCACAGATTTTCGGGTGATGAGTTTAACAGAGGTAGACTCAGAGATAATCGATACAATATGGGGGAGATTGTATCCATAGGTATAGCTGTTCCCGACAAACAGGACCTTCAGCTCCTTCTGCTGGGCATTTGCTAATAGGAGGCTCAGAAACAATCCGGCGAGTATAAGCATTGCTGACTTCTTCATTTCCATCTTTTTCATGTTAATAAAATGTGTTTAGTTCCCGGGGGCGTCGTACCCCGCCGACAGATCATCAATCACCAACACCCAGTCGGGTCCTCCCATTCCCTCTTTGATCATATCATTCCAGTTGGAAAATTCATACTCCCCGTCGTTATCCATGGTAGACTGCAGATAGGCATGGCCCGTTTGAGGATTGAACCACCACACCTTTAACTTCTCGCCCGGAATCACTTCTGTGCTGATATTAAAGCTCCTGTAATAAGGAAGATATGCCATAATATAGCTTGCATCATTCTGACCGGCAGTACCATCACGAGTGAGCCTGATATGGTCGGAGGCATGGGAAGGATTATCGCCCATCAGGATCCCCTGATCCGGAATCCGGGTCAGAAAGGGTCTCGACTCCATCAATCTTCTCAAATGTATCAACTGTCCGGCACCGGGACTGTTCAGGGCTTCATCCCAGATCCGGTTGGGCCAGATCCTGCTGCTTTCGTCATCCCGGTTCATTTGCCAGATGTTATTGTTCCCGTAGGTATGGCCGAAGGCTCCTGCAAAAACCGACCAGTAGGCCTGCTTACGAACCTCATAGTCGTCATGTCTGCCATTTACCGGGTTAAACCAGATACCAATCTCCTCGTAGGAGGGCTCACCATTGACCACCGGTTTGGGCGGACTTAGCACATAGTCGTTATATATCCAGTCGTAGACATTGAAGGATGGGGCCTGGTGACCGCTCTGCACCATATTAAAATCGAGCCACTCCCGCATGTGAAGCCAGGTGGAGCTGGTCTGCTGCCCCCTTGGATGGTAGCTAATCAGGTGAAGTGCCGAATCCCCTTCATTCAGACCACCTGCCATGCCATCCCAGATCTCAATTTGCGGACCGGCAGGCCAATCGCCACCCAGCACCCATACTATATTTGAAGCATCCTTATAACGTTCTCCAAGGAACTTCCCATAGGCATAGGCATTCTCAGGATTAAACACAGCTTCCTCATTCAGCAGGGGATGGGAGCCAGGAACCACATAGCTGTACCAGGTAGGCAGCAATGCCAGTACCAGCCCAAACTCCTGTGCCTTCAGTACAGCAAAGTCCACCAAAGCAAAGTAATCCTCGTTAGGCCGCTTTGGATCAAAATCCTCGAAGGGAAGATGGCCCTCCATATTGGGAAAGGCCAATCCATCAATCTCTCCAACGATCACCGTTTGGATCACTGTAAATCCCTTCCCGGCACGGTTTCGCATATACTGTTCCATTTCCTGCCGGTCGAGCCTGTGAAGCATTTCCCATCCGGTATCGCCCAGCCAGAAGAAGGGCTCATCCTCTGAAGTCACCAGGAAGCGCTGGTTTTCCGAAACCTTTAAAAACTGGGCAGTAACACCGGCATGAAAAAGTAGCGCGACAAATGTAAGCAAGTACAATTTCCGGTTCATATCCAAGAATTTAGT
>CAYWGP010000214.1:0-18246 GCA_964458155.1 uncultured Bacteroides sp. | reverse complement strand
TAAGCCAGTATGGCCAGATGACGGCGGGTTCCTTTATGTACATAGGTCCCCAGGGAATAGTCCACGGAACCACCATTACGGTTATGAATGCTGCCAGGCTCAAGCTAAAGGAGGGAGACGGGAGCCTGAGAGGGAAATTATATGTTACCTCCGGTCTTGGAGGGATGTCGGGTGCACAACCCAAAGCCACCGTTATCGCCGGGGGAATCTGCGTGGTGGCAGAAGTGAACCCCCTGGCCACTGAGCTTCGCCACTCCCAGGGCTGGGTGGATGAGGTTTATACGGATCTGGACCAGCTGGCCGGCAGAATTGCCTCGGCACGCAGGGACCAGGAGGCGGTCTCCCTTGCCTACCTGGGGAATGTGGTGGATCTGTGGGAATATCTGCTTGAAAAGGATATTCCGGTGGAACTGGGGTCCGACCAGACCTCTTTGCACAATCCCTTTGCGGGAGGCTACTACCCGGCTGGGATCAGCTTTGAGGAAGCCAAGCGGATGATGGCTGAGGATCCCGATGCTTTTAAAGATGCTGTATATGCTTCTCTTCGAAGGCATGTACAGGCGGTAAACGGACTGGCCGGGAAAGGGATGTATTTCTGGGACTATGGGAATGCCTTTTTGCTGGAATCGGGCAGGGCAGGGGCAGAGGTCTTCCTGAAGGATGGAAGTTACCGTTATCAGTCCTATGTACAGGCCATTATGGGACCCCTGTTCTTTGATTATGGCTTTGGTCCTTTCAGATGGGTTTGTAGCTCTTCGGATCCGCAGGACCTTGCGCAAACAGACCGCATAGCAGCAGAAGTACTGGAGACCCTTGCAGCTGAGGCACCCGTGGAGATCAGGGGACAGGTGGAAGATAATCTGCACTGGATCAGGGAGGCGGAGGGGCACAAGATGGTGGTGGGGTCCCAGGCACGCATCCTCTATGCTGATAGCCAGGGCAGGATTGCCATTGCCAGAGCATTTAACAGGGCTATCAGGGAGGGTGAAATCAAGGCACCGGTGGTGCTGGGAAGGGATCATCACGATGTTTCGGGGACCGATTCACCTTACAGGGAGACCTCAAATATCTACGATGGCTCGGCATTCACGGCCGATATGGCGGTTCAAAATGTAATTGGGGACTCCTTCCGGGGTGCCACCTGGGTTTCTCTGCACAATGGCGGAGGCGTTGGCTGGGGGGAAGTGATTAACGGAGGTTTCGGTATGCTGCTGGACGGAACTGCCGAGGCAGACCGAAGGCTGGAGAGCATGTTGCACTGGGATGTGAATAATGGCATCGCCAGAAGAAGCTGGGCCAGAAACGAAGGAGCTATCCGTGCCATTAAGTGGGAAATGGAGCGTAGTCCCCAGCTGAAAGTTACCCTTCCCTATCTGGTGGACGATAGTCTGCTGGAAGAGCTATGACAGGGAATTTAATTCTCAAAAACCATGGAGTAGGGCTTTGATATGGAAGCCTCTAGCTGGTGCATACTGATGTTCCTGCTGTAACGCACCTGCTCCTTTCCTTCAAAGAATATCAGGATGGTGGGTATGGTGAAAACCCTGAATTGTCCGGCAATAACCGGACTCTTCTCAGTATCCACATAACGGGATACCATCAAAGGAAACTGCCCGCTGAGCAATTCAGCGACCTTTGGTTTGAGTACTTTGCAAACCGAACAGGAATCAGAGGAAAAATAGAGCATTACTCCTGTTTCACTATCGATAAGTTCCTGTAAATCAAGTATATTGTAGATACCTTCCATGGCTAATATTCACCATCGTTGAGCAGGACCAGCATGCATTCAGCGACCGGCTCTATCCCTTCCCGGTTCAGACGACCCATGAATTCGGGGTTAACTGTTCCCGGATTGAAAATGACCCTTTTTGGTTTCAGTGAGATAATGTAGTCGTAGTAATCTGCCTGTCTGGAAGAGCCAATGTAAATGGAAACGGTGTGCACATCCTCGATATGAGGCATACCTACCAGGATCTCTTCTTCAACAATCAATCCTTCCCTGAAACCCACAGCAACCACCTCCTGGTCATGACGCAGCAGGCTCTTTACCGCTTTGTGTGAAAACCTGACAGGATTTGGGCTGGCACCCAGGACCACTGTTTTTTTATGATCTGCCAAGAGAATGCTGATTTTTGAATCTGACAAAGATATGCAATCCTTTCCAAAAATTCGACAAGAGAAAATTCCAGGCTTTAAGTAAGGGCATGGATCAGGACCACAGCATAGGCTGAAATTCCCTCTTCGCGGCCGGTGAAGCCCAATTTTTCTTCAGTAGTGGCCTTAACAGACACCTGGTTCTCCTGCAGTCCAAGATGCTTTGCAATATGCGTCTGCATTTCAGGAATATATGCCTTAATCTTCGGGGTTTGAAGGCAGATGGTACTATCAATGTTCCCGATTTCATAAGCCCGGGACTCCAGGAGCTCACCACATCTACTGAGCAGGATGGTGCTGGAGATCCCCTTGAACTCCGGATCTGTATCGGGGAAATGGGTGCCTATGTCTCCCAGGGCGGCTGCTCCGAGCATGGCATCACAGATGGCATGAAGCAATACATCTGCATCGGAATGCCCCACGGCGCCCCTGTGATGAGTAAGTTTAATGCCACCAAGCCAGAATGAAATTCCTTCTTCCAGGCGGTGCACATCGTATCCGAAACCAATCCGGAAATTCATGGTCTGCAGGTATTAATTCAGGTCAGCAAAATCAAAACCCAGAGTAAACCTGAGGGTGTTGGCCAGTGGACTGTTCATTCCGTTGGTGGGAACCAGGTAAGCAAAATCGAGGGCAAATACATTGAGCTTCAGCCCAACCCCAATGGTAAAGTATTTCCTGTTTCCTTTGGTTTCGAACTCGTGAAAATAACCTGTACGAATGGCAAATTGTTTCCTGTACCAGTATTCAAGCCCCACACCGTAGTAAATTTCATGCATTTCTTCTTTGAAAACGCTGTAAGTACCGTCGTCCCGGGGTTCACCCGGTGCGTCGTAAAAGGACTGGAACATTCCCATAACGGCGGATCCCGGGGGTGCCATACCCCGCTCCACTACCAGTTCGCCTGTGATGGAGTCTTCAATATAAACCGCCGGGGTGGGAACCAGGAGCTTATTCAGATCCATATTTATGGAGATCGAATTATACTCGTCGATATTATAGGAAAACCTTCCCCCCAGTCGCAGGTTGGTTGGGATTGGAGTCTTATCGGCATCCACACTATAGGAGATAGGGGTCCCCAGGTTGGTAATACTTATTCCGGCAGCCCATTCCCCATCACTGCTACCAACATTAACATCGTTCTGGTAGTAGAATCCAAGGTCGGCTGCAAAAGAAATACCTGCTTTAGTTTCCTGTCCGTCGGAGGTCTGCTGTCCACTGGTAAGGTCCGAGCGGATAAACCGGAAGGCGATACCTCCGGAAAAATTGTCTGTAAATAACCTGGAGTAACCGGCGTCAATTGCAAATTCGTTTGGATTATACTGTCCGGCAAAGCTGCCGTCAATATTGGTAAATGTGATATTCCCCAGGGAGAAGTAACGCAGGGAGGTAGTGATCACCTGCTGCTCATCCACGCGGAAGAATCCCGCCAGGTAGGCCAGGTTGATGTCGGGGATAAGGTTTCTTAGCCAGGGAGTATAGGAAATGGCAAATCCCCCCTTGCTGTCAAGGAAAGCATATTTACCAATATTCCAGTGTTGAGAATTTATATCGGGTGCCGAGGCCGCTCCGACATCGCCCATACCTCCTGATCTTGAATCGGGAGCAATGGTTAAAAATGGAACGGCCGTCTGTATGGCATTCAAATCAGGTTCGTCATTGGAACCGTTCAGTTCCCCGGTGGAGATCTGGGCTGTAGCACTTATTGAAACCAGCATAAGAACGCTGGTTATAAGTGTAAACAATCTTGTATAATTTCTTACTGGCATTCGCTTTATCTTGGACTGCAAATATAATACTTTAATATTACTTGTTATGGCATCGGGCCACTGCCTAATTATTACGTAATCTTAATGGCTTTAGTATTCACAGAGGATTATTTTTTCATATTTATCGGCTTATAATCAGTTTCCCGCTTGCTGAATCCTGCTCTCCGTCTTCAGTGCTTAATGTGGCCTGGTAAATATAGATTCCGGCTCCCATACTCGCTCCTCCTGATGTGCATCCATCCCATTCCACCGGTTCCAGTCTGTATCCGGGCGATTGTATCTGCATATCAATGACCCGGACCAAATCGCCGTTCATGGAATAAATTCTTAATACCAGTCTCAGATTGCTATCGGGCCGGTTGTGTTCCATGGAGAACCAGGTGCGGTCGAAAAAGGGATTGGGATAGTTATAGAGCTGCTCTATCATCATCTCTTCCGATTCCATGACCACAAAATCAAGGCTCGATTCGGAGGAGTTATTATGAATGTCCCAGACCTTGACAGTAACCGTGTGGGCCCCGGATTCCAGATTGCTGTATGGGTACCTGATAACACCAGAATCGAAACTGTTGACATTGGCCTGGTAGAATTCATTCAGAATTACAGCATTGATCTGATCCCCATCCAGGGTGGCAGTAAGGTCATGACCGATCCCGTTCCCGGTGGTATTGATTCCATAATTGTCAGAGACAAAAGCCAGCAATTCAGGATTGGCATCGGTGATTCCCCCCGATACAAAAAAGGAGTCGTTCATATAAAGCTCTATCAAAGGATATTCCTGGTCGTCCACATTATCAGTATTCACACCACCTACGTCAAAATTTTCATAATACCCCTGTGCGTCAATGTCAGAATTCTTACTGTAGTAACTGATCTTCCCGGGTCCGTGGGCATAATTAATATCCTTGGGCATGTAGAATCCGAAACTGAAGCGGCCATCACTTACCGTGGCTTCTCCGCTGTAGAGGATACTATTTCGGGAACTGAAGGTGAAAATCGGTCCGCCATCATTTGAGAGGGTTTCCACAGTTCTTTCCTTATCGAAAACTTTGGGGTAAACCATACCATTGTAGCCGCTCAGCATATCACCCCCTTCAGTTTCCAGGTGCCCCGACACGCTCACCCACTGAAGGGCAGAGATAGTATCGTATATCTGGGCAGCCGGAGAACCGTTAATGGAATCGGTCACAACCCTGTGCTGAGGATAGGTAAGTCGCAGCGAGGGATCTCCCAGCAGCGCAAAGTTACGTTTGTTGATCCCCGCACCGGTATTGTTCTTGCTGTATATAATGATATCTCCCAGGCGATAGTTTTGCTGATTATCGTCCTTTTCAAACACCACCTCATAGAATCGTTCATTAAGTGCGTGGTTTGGACCTGAATAGACCAGCCTTGTGGTGGTAAAAAGACCAATGCCACCCCCTTCTGTATTTAGAAGGACCTCTTCTCCTCCCGAGGTTACTTCCACATCCTCGGCCCGGTCGTACTGGTCATACCTGCTGAACTCACAGGTAGCCGTCATAAATAGAGGCAGCTTCTCTTTATTGTTCCAATTCCGGATGTCGTTGCCGGTAATGATCTTTTCGTGGGCAAGTCCCTGGGTACCTCCATGCCCGGTATAATTTATAATCAGGGCACCCCTGTTTACCTGATCGTTTATGGCCCTGTTTACATCGGGGTAGCTGGGACCCGTTGACAGTTCCTCCTGGGGATATGCATCCAGGTAGATCTTATTATTATTGTAGGCCGGGTAGTGCTCATTTACATATCTGGCAAGCTCATCGGCCTGTCGCATATGCAGGTTGACATCTTCATCGTCGCCGATAAAGCAGATTTGATTCCTCCACCCTCCCTGCTTTTCCGTGTTGTTGTATCCAATAATTTTATCCACCAGAGAAGCAGCCTCTTCAATAGTGGAGGCCGGGAGTCGTCCGATACCTATGTCCAGAAGACCATCATACATATCCTCATCGGTGTCGAGCAATCCAAAGAAATCATCGGAGACATAGGAAGCTGTTGGGGAAAGAGACTCTTCCGACTGGTAGGTGAGGACCAGGTTGGTATTAAACTGTTTATCATCACTGCCCCTGTTGTCGTACGATCCGTCTCCCATCAAGAGCAAATACCTGCAACTGTTACCCGTTCCTCCCGAGCGGTCGTAAAACATCTTCATGAAATTGCGAATGGCACCAACGTCAGGTGTGCCGGAAGAGAATTCATTGAATACCTGCTGTTGGGTAAGCACAGCCACATCCAGGCCATCATTTTCCCTTCGGAACTGGGCAAGCCTGTTTGCTTCCTGAAGAAAAATCTCGGGGCTAAGAATTACCATATCAGGATGCTGCAATCCATGAAGATCCTGGTTCGCTACGGGTCCCAGTCCCTCGCTGGTATAGTCAGGGCTGGGGAAGTTGCCTTCCGGTCGAAATGCCAGAAACTCTTTGTGAGTATTGGTCTCAAGGGTAAAACTGGCAACAGATCCATCCAGGGTGTAGGCAATGTTTTTAGCTTGCGAAGGATCGGTAATCTCCCAGATGACCATGTCGCTGGATGCTTCTTCCACCCGGAAGCGTGAGATATTCCCGGCCCCTGTGCTTCGGGAATCTCTGAATGCCAGCTGGCTGCCTGAAATTGATATTTCGGACCTCCCGTTGATGGTGATGGCGTTGAGCCATCCTTCGGAGTTGGAATCGGGGCGGTTGTATATGACAGTAACATCCAGTTCATCCAGCTGGGGCTGATAACTGAAGGTTCCGGATGATTCGTAGGCGTAGGTGGAAGTGTAGTAACTCAGGTTTGTGCCGCTCAGGGATATATTTCCCAGCCATTCATTATGTGCACTAATGGTAAATGTGGTGTTGACTCCCGAACGGGCTGCGACCACGGTGCGTATTTTTACCGGCTCTCCTTCCACTCTTCCCTCCAGGTAAAATGGATAATCCACCTCCAGGTTCACATTAAAGAGATCGCCATACCACTCCCTTCCCGAATGGATCAGGTTATAGCTCTCATCTTCAAGATAGTCAAGGAAATCATAACTTGTTACAGTATGGGTGGGGGATGCGGTACTCAGTTCTGCATCTTCCGGAGCTTCAGCCTCGCCCTGACTGTCTGTCACAAAGTAATACCCTTTCCAGGAGTAGTTATGCAGGTGATGCAGGTACATCCCGCTCTCTTCATCGAAATCCCAGTCCACGGGTCCCTTTGCATAAAAGAGAATATGATCGCCCGGGCCAAACAGCCCATCCGATCCCTTATGCATGTAGACAGGAAGCGCTTCGATGTCGTCTGTGTAGCCCCGGGAAAATTTTTCAGGAAGCAGGCTGGCTCCGGAGCCGTATATGCTCACTGCCGCAGGGTTTGCAAGCCCCAGGTCCTGTAATTGCTCATATGTAAGTATATGCAAACCGCTTTCCTCCACCGAAACCTTGAACCAGTTCCCGGATGCAAGCCTGGAATGATCTGCCCAGCTCCCAACCTTTGCACTCTTAAGGGGTGCCAGGGCTGCTTCCTGTTCCAGAACAAGCTCAAAATCATCTACCTGGTGCACCGAGCCGTCGGCTTGCCTGATAAAGGGCAATACCTTTACAAGAACAAAAGATCTTCCTGCTTCTCTGGCAAGAGAATACTCAACTAAGGGGCTCTTTTTCAGATGACTTTGATCGATCCCCCGGAACAATGCTGCGTCTACTTCTGAAGATTTGGAGACCAGCACCCGAACTCTTGGGAGCATCCCTTTGGCAGGCCATTCAATTTTTCTTGTGAAATATGGTAACGTATTATCGCCATCCTCGTATAAAGCAAAGGGAAATAAATGATGTATATCCTCTCTATTCCACTGAATATTAATATTTTCAGTCTGAGAATAAAGCAGGACTACAGGGTGGAAAAGTATGAGGAAAAAAAGTATTCTCATAAAAAATGTGCAAACAGCTGCTCAAATATGTATTTAAACGTAGAATTTGTCGTTCATAGTATATATTTCTTACAGAAAGGAAGGCCTTATATTCATATTATTAATAACAGAACTACAGTGAGAAGGGTTGCAGAAGAAAACAGTATTTTGCTCTGGATGGCAAGCATCTTGCTTTTCATGTCTGCTGAAGCCGATTCCCAGGATCCTATATTCTCGCAGTTCTATGCCAATTCCCTTTATTTGAATCCTGCCATGGCAGGGGTGGAGGGACCTGCCAAGGTATATCTGGGCTACAGGAACCAGTGGCCCGGGGCTACCAATCCCTATGTAACCTACGCCGCATCATACGACCAGTATTTCGATGCCCTGCAGGGTGGGGTTGGCGTACTTATTACCAACGACCGGCAGGGTGGTGGCGTTTTCAATACCCTTTCTTTGAATGCCATCTATGCCTATCACCTTCGGGTAAGCTCCCGTCTGACACTTAGCGGAGGTTTTCAGGCCTCGGTAGGACAGCGGAGTATGAACCCGTCCGACCTGGTGCTTCCGTCAGAACTTGCCGGACTTGGTACTGCAACTCTGAATGCCTATTCAAAGGTATTTCCGGACTTTTCCCTGGGAATAGCTGGATTTTATAATAACTTTTTTGGTGGTTTTTCCGTACACCATTTATTGGAGCCATATGGCTCACCTTCGGAGGATCCAAATACACGATTGCCGAGGAAGTATACAATGCACGTGGGGGCTATGATTCCCATTATTGAAAAGAGGTTGGGAAAGGAAGTTTTGCAGCTTTCACCCCACCTGGTATTTATGCAACAAGATATTTATCAACAATTGAATTATGGATTGGAGGTACTGTACAGAGGGATTATCGTCGGGACCTGGTTTCGCCAGGACCTTCTGTTTTCCTATGGCACACTTATCTTCTCGGCAGGCTATAGCAGCGGCCAGTTCAGATTCCGCTACAGTTACGACGCCAAACTCTCTCCACCCGATTTGCACATTCCCTCGATGGGTGCGCATGAGTTATCGATGGTGGTTATATTTGAAAACCTGAACAAATCGACCAAACACCGGGCAATAAAATGTCCTAAAATTTAGTTATTTTTGGTAGATGTTTCTTTAATAGTTGTTTTGAAGTTTAAAATTGAAAAAAAAGAAGCCATGAAAATGATGATGAGACTGTTCCCCGTGTTGCTGATTGCACTGATGCTTTGGGGATGTGGAGGAAAGGATGTAACCTCATCTGGCAATACCTCTACCACTACCGGATGGGACTATAATGACCCTGAAAACGGTGGGTTTGAGGTAATGACTGCCTCTGAGCAGGAAACCGGTCCCGGCCTGACCCTGATTGAAGGTGGAACCTTCACCATGGGCAGGACCCAGGATGATGTGCTTTATGAATGGAACAACATACCCCGCAGGGTAACCATCAGTTCCTTTTATATGGATGAAACTGAAATCCGTAATGTGGATTACAGGGAGTATATCAACTGGTTAAGTCGTGTTTTTGGGATGAATAATCCCCAGGTGGTCAGAGCTGCTCTGCCGGATACTTTGGTTTGGAGGGATCCCATGGCTTACAATGAGCCATATGTGGAATACTACTATCGCCATCCTTCATTTAATGAGTATCCTGTTGTGGGTGTCAACTGGCTCCAGGCTCAGGATTATTGCATCTGGAGGACCGACAGGGTCAATGAAATGATCCTGGTGGATATGGGACACATCGAATTGTCTACCGACCAGCAGGATGAAAGGAATTTCAATACAGAGGCCTATATATATGGACTGTACACCCCAAATATTATTAATCCCCAGCCAAGTCTTAATCCCAACATTGAATCAAGGCTGATCAATATGGAGGATGGAATCCTGCTGCCAAGGTACAGGCTTCCTACCGAAGCAGAGTGGGAATATGCAGCACTTGGTCTTGTTGGCAACACTGTTGATGAACTCTTATGGGAGCGTAGAACCTATCCCTGGAACGGACACAATGTAAGGAATGACAACGCCCGGGATATGGGCAAAATGCGTGGGAACTTTGTCAGGGGTAGTGGCGATATGATGGGTATGGCCGGAAGCCTGAACGACGGTGGCTCCATCACTGTTCCTGTGAAGTCCTACTGGCCCAATGATTATGGACTGTATTGCATGGCTGGAAATGTAAACGAATGGGTTCAGGATGTTTACCGTCCCCTTTCTTCCCAGGATGTATCAGATTTCAGGCCCTTCAGGGGAAATCAGTTTGATCAGATGTCCCTGGATCCCAACGGAGCTCCCATGATTGACAGTCTGGGACACCTGCGCAGGGAGCCTGTATCGGAAGCAGATCTGGAAGGACGTTTTAACTATCGTAAATCTGACTATCGCAACTACAGGGATGGAGACAAGGAATCGGTATTTGAGGCAGGCGAGATGAGCCAGTCTGAATATGAGGGTACCGGAAGTATGTACCTTAATACTGAGTCGGAAAGGATGTCCCTTTTAAGTGACGAAACCAGGGTATATAAAGGTGGATCCTGGAAGGACAGGGCCTACTGGATGAGTCCTGGTGAGCGTCGTTTCCTCATTGAAACTGAAGCAAGGGATGATCTTGGATTCCGTTGCGCTATGACCCGAGTGGGAACACCAACTGGATTTTAAAGATTTATTAATCAAAATATATCAGGAGGCTGTTTCTTTCGGGAAGCAGCCTCTGTTTTTTACCCAGCACAGGCTTATGTCAACGGAACAGATTTACCAGGAATTTCTACTCTCCACAGGCATATGTACCGATACCCGGCAGCAGGTAGAAGGTAAGTTGTTCTTTGCTTTAAAGGGAGATTCCTTTGACGGAAATAACTATGTTGAAGATGCCCTGGAAAAGGGGTGCAGACTGGCCATTACCGAGCGAAAGGACCTGGCAGGGCAGGAAAGGATTATAGCTGTTCCTTCTGCTCTTGAGCTCCTGCAGAGCCTGGCCCATCACCATCGCATGCAGGTGGCTCCAAAGATTTTGGCCATTACGGGCAGCAATGGCAAAACAACCACCAAGGAACTCGTGGCTGCAGTGCTTTCAACAGCTTATAATCTGCTTGCTACCAGTGGAAATCTGAACAATCATATTGGAGTACCATTAACCTTGCTCGGGCTGAAAAATGAAGAGCTGGCAGTGGTGGAGATGGGTGCCAACCATCCCGGAGAAATTGCTGAACTGGCCAGCATTGCAGCTCCCGACGTGGGGGTCATTACCAATGTGGGTAAGGCGCACCTGGAGGGTTTTGGTTCCCTGGAGGGAGTGTTGAATGCCAAGAGTGAGCTCTATGCCTACCTGGCTGCTCATGGGGGAATGGCTCTTATTGACGGAGGTGATAAAATCCTGAGGGGAAAGGCTGATGAGCTTGGTGTGGCTTACGGACTGATCGCTCCCGGGAAAGACCTGAGTGTATCTGTCAAATTGCTAGAACAAAATCCAAAGCTTGAGGTAGAACTGACAGTGGGGAATGAAATCCATTCCTTTTCAACCGGACTGGTGGGAGCTTATAACCTGCAAAACATCCTGCTCGCAGCTGCATGCGGAGTGCATTTTGGAATTCCAGGTGAATCCATTGCAGCGGCTATTTCGGGTTATATTCCTGAAAACCAGAGATCCCAGATGATCGAAGGTGGCAGGAACAGGCTTGTGCTTGACTCTTACAATGCCAATCCCAGCAGTATGCGGGAGGCTATTGAAGCCCTGCTAAGCTATGGCACAGCTCCACTTATGCTGATACTTGGGGACATGGCAGAACTGGGCGATTCATCGGAACAGGAGCACAGGGATCTGTTACACTGGATTGCCTCCAGGGATGTGGACCGTGTTCTGCTGGCCGGACCAAACTTTTGCCAGGTTCATGAGCCCTCCGCCCGTATGAATGCATTCATGACGAGAAGTGAGCTGGAAGCTCAGCTCCTGAAGGAGAAGCCCGAAGGATATCACATCCTGGTCAAAGGGAGCCGGGTAATGGAACTTGAGCACCTGGCCCCGTTATTGGTAATTAGTTAAAAGATAAATAGTTATTTTGCACCACTAACCATTAACCAAAAATATGACAAATAAACTGATGGATCCCATTGGAAAACTGATGGGACTGCGCTACAAAAGTCATCCATGGCACGGAGTAGATATAGGTCCGGATGCACCGGAAGTGGTTATGAGCTTTATCGAAATGGTGCCTACCGATACAGTGAAGTATGAAGTGGATAAGGTTACTGGTTATCTGAAAATCGATCGTCCCCAGAAATACTCCAATTCTGTCCCTGCTCTTTACGGGTTTATACCTCAAACCTACAGTGGTGAAAGGGTTGCAGAGCTCAGCAGGGAGAAGACAGGCAATGATAAGATCGTGGGTGATGCGGACCCGGTTGATATCTGTGTGCTGACCGAGAAACAGATATCTCATGGTGATATCCTGGTCAGGGCCCGGCCCATTGGCGGCTTTCGCATGATCGATAACAACCAGGCAGACGATAAGCTCATTGCAGTCATGAATAACGACGCCCTGTATGAAGATTACCGTGACGTATCGGACCTGCCTCCCAAGGTAGTGAACCGCCTGAGGCATTATTTTCTAACCTACAAGGATCTGCCGGGAAATCCGGCCGATGTGGATATTACACATGTATACGGACGTGAAGAGGCCATGGATCTTATTGCCCGTTCCATACAAGATTATCAGACCAGGTTTGAAAACCTGGATAATCTCCTGGCCAATGTTTAAAAAGTCTAGGCCTTTTGCTGGTAAAGGAAGCGTTTGATCTTATGGGTAGCTGTTTTTTCGAAGGGTGCTACCTGTAGAATCATTAACTGCAGCTCAGAATTGTTGGCCACATGTTGGTTAACATGGATCATCAGCTCTTCCAGGGCCTCATCCGCTTTCTCCTGCAGTTGTTTCTTATATTCAGACGCATTCTCTTTCAGGTGCTGAATTTGCTCTTCAATAAACTCCATCTTCAGATGCACCCTGGCTGTAAGTTTCCCTTTATATTCCATCACCAGCGATTCAACCACATTTGACCTGCTGTTAATGACTGCCTCGATCTCTTCCGGGTAGATATTTTCACCATTGGACCCCAGGATCATATTTTTGGAACGTCCCTTGATATAGATAATGCCTTTTTCATTGATGATTCCCAGGTCGCCCGTACGGAAATACCCGTCTTCTGTAAATACTTCCCGGGTCTTCTCTTCATCTTTGTAGTAACCCTTCATGACATTGGAGCCCAGGACTACAATTTCACCTTCTTTGGTCACCGGGTCGGGATGGTCGATGCGAACACTTACCCCTTCCATTACTTTACCTACCGAATGAAAGACTGCATTGGCGGGGTTGAATCCTGCCACCATGGGCGAGGTTTCAGTGAGCCCGTAACCAATGGCATAGGGAAAACCACCTTCCAGGAGGAACTTCTCCACATCCGGAGCCAATGGAGCTCCGCCTACACCAAAGAAACGTATTTGTCCGCCGAAGAAACTCATTAGCTTACCCACTGCAGCTTTTGAGAGCAGCTTCCGGGTGGGGCCAAATTTCATCAGAGATCTCATGGTGGCTGATTTGTTCAGCTTGGGTTTAATGGTCGACCTGTAGATCTTCTCAATAATCAATGGAACAGTCAGCATGGTTGTTGGCTTCAGCTTTTGCAGTACCGGTCCCAGGTAAGCTGCTGTAGGTGCCCGGTCGATATACTGTACCATGGCGCCGTTGAGCAGGGTAACCATCATACCAATGGTGCATTCATAGGTATGTGCCAGCGGCAGTACAGAAAGGAACCTGTCCTCGGGCAGTACTTTATGGACCGTCCCCGACTGAACTGCATTGCTCAGTAAATTGGTGTGGGTCAGCATGACCCCCTTGGAACGACCTGTTGTTCCCGAGGTATAAATAATGGACGCCAGCTCATCGCTGCCAGCTTCATAATAGCCTTTGTCACCCACTGATATAGAAGTTTTCCCATTGAGCTTTGTCAGCACACCCGGCTCCCCTGCAGGTTCTGATACCAATCCATCTATGATGTCCAGAAGCTGGAAATCGTCGGTATTAATTACCATCTCGACCGTGGGAGGTAGACCCTCGTTCAGCCTGGAAATCAGTTTCCCGGAGATAAAAACAGTCTTAACCGCAGCATGCTCCAGGATGCTGCGAACCTCCACAGCCTTGAAATCGGGAAGAATGGGGACTGTTGTTGCCCCGCATATCAGGGTACCAAAGTAGGCGATACCCCAGTGGGGACTGTTCTCGGCCAGGATGGCCACATTATTGCCCTTGCCAATACCTGCACTCTTCAGCATTACAGCCGCTTGTTGACTGGCCCTGTCCAGTTCCTCATAAGTATAGGCTGTGCCATCCACACTGGTCAGTGAAGGACGGGAGGCGAAAAGCCTGGCACTATTTTTTAACATCAGTGGAAGATTAATTACTTCTTCCGGTATATACTTTTTATAACTGTTCATCATTTTTTATTTTACTGAAGGACTGGTCAAGTTCGCTGAACTTTCTCTTCTTTTTCAGGAAGAAATCAGCCACGATACTGCCCGGATATATTCCCACTACAATAACGCTTTTTTCACCGGATTTGTTCTGCTTTTTTATCCCCCGATAAGAGGATTTCATCCCATAAAAAGCCACATGCGCCCTGAAAATGGCCCTGAAGTCACTGAAGTCCCCCCGGAGCAGGAATCTCATTGCTGAAATCCCATCCAGAACTTGCCGGATTAAAAGGATTTTCCCCCGTCTCCTTGCTGGCAGGTTTTTGTACAAGAGCAAGAGGTTGTTTCTGAAATTGAGAAAGGTTTTATAGGAATTTCCCCGCTGCAATGTAGCTCCCCCCACATGGTAAACCTTTGAGGTGGGCACATACCGGATGCGGTAGCCCATTTGCTGGAGCCTCCAGCACAGATCAATTTCTTCCATATGGGCAAAAAACTGTTCATCCAGTCCCCCCGACTCCCGGTATAGAACTGATCTGACCATCAGGCAGGCACCCGAGCCCCAGAAGATATCAGCGGCCTGATCATACTGGCCCTTATCCTCCTCCAGCTGGTCGAAGATACGTCCCCGGCAAAAGGGATAGCCGTATTTGTCGATATATCCCCCGGCGGCACCGGCATATTCAAAATGCGTGCGGCGTTTGAAGTCCAGTAGTTTAGGAGTACAGGCAGCGATGCTTTCATCCTTCTCCATCACCCTTATCATGGGCTCCAGCCAGGCTTCACTGACCTCGATATCGGAGTTAAGAAGCAGCATGTATTTTGAGTCAAGCTGTTCAAAAGCCCTGTTGTATCCGCCGCTGAATCCGTGATTCTTCTCCAGAGCAATGATCCGGATCCGAGGGTACTCCCTTTTCAGAAACTCCAGGGAGTCGTCGGTGGATCCATTATCGGCCACAACAATTTCCGCATCCGGAAGGGTCGTATATCGCAAAAGATATGGCAGGAATTTTTCAAGATACTCTCTGCCGTTCCAATTCAGTATGACAATGGATACCAGTTTCATGGGGAAAGCATAATATGTTGTATGACTGACTGAAACTCTTTGAATATCAAATTATTAGAACATACAATGTGTTCACCATTAAGAGGATTTCCGTGGCCCGTGAAATCTGAAACCCTTCCACCGGCTTCTTTGACCAGGAGCATCCCGGCAGCCACATCCCATGGATTGAGTCCGTACTCATAGAAGGCGTCGTAGCGGCCACAGGCCACATAGGCAATATCGGTGGCTGCAGAACCCAGTCGACGAAGCCCATGAGAGTTTTTCATAAAATGGTCCATGCTATGCATAAACTGTTCCAGGTAGGTGAAATTGGTATAGGGAAACCCGGTAGCAATCAAAGACTGTTCAACCCGGGGAACCCGGCTGACCTTAATTGGTGAGCCGTTGAGCCAGGCACCACCATCTTTCCAGGCATAAAAAAATTCATTCAATCCGAATTCATATACGATGCCAGCCACCACCTCTCGCCCCTCGGTAAGCCCCACGCTGATGGCAAATGGGAAAACCCCGTGAATAAAGTTGGTGGTCCCGTCCACCGGATCGATCACCCAGTTGTACTTTTCTCCTTTTTTATCACTGGTTCCTTCCTCGGCAATAAAACCGGCTTCCGGGAGTAATTCTGAGAGTCGGCTTACAAGGATCTGTTCAGCTTTTTTGTCAACTTCCGTGACAAAATTTTGTCTTCCTTTCTCCTCAATGGCAAGTTCGGACCTGTTTTCGTGTTGCCGTCTTACATAGGCGGCTGCCCTTTTTACCACTTCCATGGCGCTGAAACATATCTCCTTGTACTGCATTGAATTCACCATATTTTATGCGATGCAAAGAAAGCTAAAAAATTCCATTAAGCAGATCGGCCACTACGAATGTACTGCCCCCGGTGAAGATCATGTCATCGGGTCCGGCCTCAGCTTGTGCGGCCATGTAGGCCTCTTTCACACCGGGATAGGAAAGACCTTTTAATCCATATTCCCGGGCGCGTTCGGAGAGCACCCTGGCATCCATGGATCTCGGGACGGACGATCGCGTAAAATAGTATGTGGCTTCCTCGGGGAGCAGGGGAAGAATCATATCCAGGTCCTTATCACTAACCATGCCCCAGACCATATGAAGCCGCTTCCAGGGTATTCGCCTGATCTGCCTGATCACGGCTGCAATCCCGTCGGCATTGTGAGCTGTATCGCAGATGCTTCTTGGATTGTGGCCGACGGTCTCCCACCTCCCCCTGAGTCCGGTGCTTGTTGTGACTGAAGCGAAACCCTCCAGGATCTGGGACTCACTGATCTTCCAGTTAAGCTTCTGCAGCTGTTCCAGGGCAGTGAGAGCAGTAATGATATTCTCCTGCTGGTATTCCCCGGTAAGGTCGCTGCTTATTGTCTTTGTGGACAACTCCCCTGCTTTACCTATCCTTAGCTGCATTCTTCCGTCAAGGTCCAGGGTCCCGTATCGGACTTCGTAATACTGGCCGGCTGAAATAACAGGGGCAGAGAGCTCCATGGCCATGGAGCGTAAGACCTCTTCCGTTGGAGCTTCGGCTCGTCCGATAACCAGGGGTACATGCTCCTTGATGATCCCTCCTTTCTCCCTGGCAATGGATGTGGGATGTTTCCCCAGAAACTCGGTATGATCCAGGGAGATATTGGTGATTACTGTCAGAACCGGCACAACAATATTGGTTGAATCGAGCCGTCCTCCCATTCCGGTTTCAATGACAGCCACATCCACCTCTTCTCTGGCAAAGTAGTCAAATGCCATGGCTACAGTCATTTCGAAGAAGGAGGGTTGAAGATCCCTGATAATTCCCTGATGCCTGTTCACGAAGCCACATACCTCATCCTTGGGAATGGGCTTGCCGTTAATCCTGATCCGCTCCCTGAAATCGAGGAGGTGAGGGGAGGAATAGAGCCCGGTCCGGAGGCCTGAAGCCTGAAGTACCGAGGCAATCATATGGCTTACGGAACCTTTGCCATTGGTTCCGGCCACATGGATACATGCAAAGCTACGGTGAGGATGCTCAAAATACTTATCCAGTCTGAGGGTGTTGTCCAGGTTACTCTTATAGGCCGCTTTCCCCACTCGCTGATACATGGGGAGGGAGCTAAAGAGAAAATCTATGGCTTCCTTGTAGTTCATTTCTGGAAGAAAGCCTGATCCCAGCCATTGTATCTTACCTTTTCAGCATGAAAGCGCTCCGGTCGGGGTTTATGCTCCTCCGGATAACCCAGCGCAACCAGGGCAAAGGGCTTCACATGTGAAGGAAGCTGCAGCAGCCTGGAAAAAGAAGTCTTTCTCTCCTCCCTGGGGTGCAGCCCCACCCAGCAGGCTCCCAATCCAATGGTCTGGGCTGCCAGAAGCATATTCTGTGTGGCTGCACCGCAGTCCACCACCCAGTAGCCATCGTCGTGCTGCAGGAGTTCATCTCCACAGATCACCACTGCATGAGAGGCAGTTTGCAACATCCGTGCATAGGGGTGTATCTCCATGATTTTCTTCATCAGGGAAGGATCGTCGATAACCACAAAATGCCAGGGCTGCATATTCACTGCAGAAGGAGCGTACATGGCAGCTGTAAGTAAGCTAACCATCTGGTCCTGATCAATCTTTTGCTCAGTAAACCGGCGGATACTTCTCCGGTCCAGGATATAGTCAATTTTTTTCATATGCATAGCGGTTCATAACTCTGTGTAAAACTTGCGTCAATGTGAATAATTTCGTTACTCACGGGGAGTAAAAAGTCCTATTTTAGGAGCCAGATACATTTACACCTTTACACATTTTAAGTGTAGTAAAGTTAGCGTAATAGGAGGGGAAATATGGCAACTGCTGAGAAAAAAAATCGTAAGATCTTCGTTCTTGATACCAATGTCTTACTTCATGACTACAAAAGCAT
>CAYWGP010000213.1:0-15371 GCA_964458155.1 uncultured Bacteroides sp. | reverse complement strand
TTAAACAGGGCAGAACAGTCGGTATAAACATTTATACAGTAAATAGCTTATATTTTGCCAGAATGCATTCAATCTTCACTGAGCTGGAATCAAGCCTGGTCACAGGAAAATAAGCCAGGTTGGCTATAATATGCATTTGGTTACAAATGTCAATTAACATATGTTACATTTGGAAACAAAATACTTGTTACATTTGTAATCAAAGCTTAAGCCATGAAAGAACGTCTTATTCAGCTGCTGGACCTGGAGCAATTAACTCCATCTAAATTCGCGGATATTATAGGGGTGCAGCGAAGCAGTATTTCTCACGTTATCTCAGGACGTAACAAACCCAGCTATGACTTTCTGCAAAAGACTTTGAAGGCTTTCCCCGGCCTGAATGCCTCCTGGTTAATTCTTGGTGAAGGAACGATGTATGAGCAAATGGGACGAAGCGTTTCAGGCAACCTTTTTGACACTCCAGAAGAAGCCCTGGTGCCCTCAGAGGAACCTATTTATGAAAATACTGAGCCTCATACTGAAATAGAGGCTTCTGAACCAGTTACTGAAAGTGATACAGAATCAGAGAAGCAGGAGAGCGTAACTCCTTCCGAGGTGCCTGCCGGTACTGCAGCAGGTGGATCTGAGAAGCGTATTGTTCAGGTCATGCTTTTATACGAGGACGACACCTTTAAAACAATTACTCCTTCCAATTAGAAATCTGCTTATATTTGCAGGCAAAAATCGGATGTACAGGTACCTGATCAGACCCATTCTTTTCCTTCTCCCCCCCGAGACCATTCACCATCTCTTAATATCTTTCCTGCGCATTGCCTTTAAAATTCCGGGAGTTCTTCCCCTGGTAAAGAGTTGTTATCATGTAAAGCATAAGTCCCTGGAGACAGATTTCCTTGGATTGCACTTTAGCAATCCGGTGGGACTTGCGGCTGGTTTTGATAAGAATGCCAGTGTATACAGGGAGTTCAATGCCTTTGGCTTTTCCTTTATAGAAGTGGGAACAGTAACTCCGCTGGGACAGCCCGGAAATGAGAAACCAAGAAGTTTTCGCCTTAAAAAGGACAGGGGTCTGATTAACCGTATGGGATTTAACAACCATGGGGCAGAGGCAGCTGCCGCTAAACTGGCCCGAAAAAGGCCCAAAGGGCTTGTTTTAGGAGGAAACATAGGTAAGAACACCCTGACCCCCAACGAGAGGGCTGTGGACGATTATGAGGCTGTTTTCAATGCCATTTATGAGGGGGTTGATTATTTTGTGGTGAATGTGAGCTGCCCGAATATCTCCGACCTCCGGAAACTGCAGGATCAGGATTCCCTGGAACAGATCCTGGGCCGAATCATGGTCTTGCGTGAGAATAAAGAAAGCAAAAAGCCGGTTTTACTGAAAATATCCCCCGATCTGAACAATCAGCAGCTGGACGAAACCCTGGAAATTGTGGAACGCCTGAAGCTGGACGGCATTGTGGCTACCAACACTACCATAAGCAGGGATGGGCTTATAACACCTGAAGAAGAAATCAGGGCCATTGGAAACGGTGGCATGAGCGGGGCACCAATAACTGCAAGAAGCCTGGAGGTGGTACGTTACATCCATCAAAAAAGCGAAGGTAAACTCCCCATCATAGCTGTAGGGGGGATCATGAGCGTGAAGGATGCCCTGAATATGCTGGATGCAGGGGCCACCCTGATGCAGATTTATACGGGATTCATATACGAGGGACCCGCACTGGCCAAACGCATCAACCGGGCCATCCTGAAAAGAAAAGCTGCCAATTAATCCTGGAGTCTTTCAGGCAATGTAACACGCCATTCTTCCAGGGGTTTCCTGGGAAGGGGGAGGGAGTTGAATCGGGTTTCAGGCCCTACGGACTTCTTCGACAGGGGTGAAACACCTGTTATTAACTCAAGTGCCCTGGCCAGTAAAGGGTCCTCCAGGCTTCCGAATGGTTCTGCGTAGAGCAGGTTATCAAGGACCTCGTAATCCGGTGCAATTCCATTTACAAAATCGGTAAATCCTTCTGCATTGGAGAATTTGAGTATGAGGGGCTGCATAGCCCAGTTGTGTCGCTTGGGTTCCTCCCAGTCATCGATGGTCGTTGAACCATAGCATTTTCCATAGGTAGTTTCTCCAATCTGTACCACATTCATATAAGGGTAGAGACCTGTCATCAGGGATTCACATGCCGATGCAGTTCTTTCGGTGGTCAGGAAATAGACCGTGAGAAGATCCAGGTTCAGCCCACTGGCCGGCATGAAGACGCGCAGCTGGCTTGAATTCTCGCCATCCGGCTCCCCATCATTGTCAAGATCGGCCCCGGCCCAGTAGTTGCTATACAGGTCGTTCCAGACCAGGTCTACAAAAACTTCGTTTTCCTGCATGACTGCTACAGGTGCCAGTGTTGAAGCCAGGTAGGCAGAAAGATCCAGGCTGCCACCGGGATTGTAGCGGAGATCGACAACCACATCGCTTACACCTGCTGATCTGAACTCTTCAAAAACTCTGTTTAATTCAACCAGCCATTCACCACTCTCCCCCGTGGTAAACTGGGTATAGACAAAGTAACCGATCTTATGATCCTGGTAATCAATCACTTCATCATAATTCACAGGATTCTGACTCAGCTCAATGGCTTCCAGGGTAATAAACCTGTCATTAGGAATCATCCCGTCGCCATCCCAATCGGCAAAACCAAAGGTTGCCGTGGTCTGGAAATAGAGGCTCCGGTAGTTGTCCAGGGTCAAAGTATTACCATCAATGGTATAAATGATATCCCCCCGTTTAATGCCCGAATCTGCAGCAGGTGAGTTTGCCGAAACATACTCTACGAAATAGATTACCTGGTTATCCGTATATAATTGCGCATCAACAGACATGCCTGTAGACATCTCTACCCCGTCAAACATGGCTGCAAGGGCCTCATAATCATTTACTATCCAGGAATTGTGATCCTCTTCATAAAGAAGCTTGTAAAAGAAGGCTTCCGGATCAGGTTCATCACCGGGATCCAGATTAGGTATAAGGGCTTCCCAGAGGTAAATCTCATTCATTCCTTCCCAGATCCAGTTATTCAGGATCAGGATCTCTTCGGGCAGGTCGCTTCCCCCATTGTCCTTTTTCTCGCATGCCGGAATCGCGATGAGTCCGAAAGTCGCTATAAATATGAGCGTTATCTTAAAAATCTGGTGTTTCATTATCAAAAAAATTTCAGTACAAAATTAGCATAATATCCTGCAGCTCCTCCAATCTACCCTGAACATTCTGGCTTTTCTTCCGTTCTTTATTCAAAGGATATATTATACAGATGGCCGAAAATAAGACTAAAGCAACCACAAAAAGCGTTCCGGAATTTCTGGAACAGATCGAAGATCCTAAAAGAAGGGCAGACTGCATTACCATAGCCGCGATGATGGGAAGGCTAACAGGCTCAAAACCAAAGATGTGGGGAGAATCCATAGTAGGATTTGGCGATTACCATTACAAATATGCCAGCGGAAGGGAAGGGGACTGGTTCCTGGCAGGCTTCTCCCCCCGGAAGCAAAACCTTACGATCTATATCATGGGCTACCTGGAATTTTACACAGAGCTACTGGAAGGCCTGGGAAAATTCAAGCATGGGAAAGGCTGTCTCTACATTAAAAAGCTGGAGGACATCAACCTGAAGGTGCTTGAATCACTTATCACCAGCTCCATTGAGCAGATAAAATCAACTTAGCCCTAAAAGCCAATGCGCTCCCTTCTTTCACTTTCACTATTTCTTTTTACCTGGTTTTCACTTCTGGCGCAGGAAAATCCAGGATTTTCGGAGCGCGTGCAGGAGCGTGATCTGATGGTAAAGGATGGCATCGAGAATTATCCCTACCAGCCGGTTACGGATCCTCTTGTCCTGCAGGCCATGAGGCGGGTTCCCAGGCATATGTTTGTTCCGGAGGAATATCAGGACCTGGCTTACAGGAACAGCCCCCTTTTGATCGGTTATGATCAGACCATTTCACAACCCTTTATCGTGGCCCATATGTCGGAACTGCTTGAGCTGGAGCCCGAACACCGCGTGCTTGAGATTGGAACCGGCTCCGGATACCAGGCTGCAGTTCTGGGGGAATTATGCGATCATGTCTATACCATTGAAATCGTTGCTCCCCTGGGGCGGAAGGCTGAAAAACTTCTGAAAGAACTTGGCTATTCGCAGGTCCAGGTCAGGATCGGGAACGGTTATGAGGGCTGGCCCGGGGCTGCGCCCTTCGACCGGATCATTGTGACATGCGCTCCCGAGGAAATTCCTCAGGCCTTACTGGATCAGCTGGCACCGGGCGGACGCATGGTGATCCCGGTGGGAAAACAATTCGGTACTCAGTATATGGTGGAAGTTAGCAAAGACAAGAAGGGACGCATTACTAAAAAGCAGCACTACCCGGTACGCTTTGTACCCATGACTGGAAATCCAAAATAGAAAGCGACTATTTTTCAAGTTGCAATTCCTATCTTTGTTTACTATGGCTTTACTAATTACTTATCTGGCGATTGCCCTTCTCTTTTCATTTCTCTGTTCCATCCTTGAAGCGGCGCTATTGAGCACCTCCGGTGTTTTTATCAATATGAAGCTGAAGGAGGGAAAGAAATATGCCAAACGACTCGATTACTACAAGAAAAACATTGACCTCCCACTTTCGGCCATACTTACTCTAAATACCTTTGCCCATACCATTGGAGCTGTAGGCGTGGGCGCACAGGTTCAGGAACTCTGGGGGAATAAATACCTGGGCATTACCTCCGCCATTCTGACACTTATTATCCTGATCGGGTCGGAGATCATTCCCAAAACTCTGGGAGCACTTTACTGGAAAGAGCTGAGTCGCTTTACTGTGGTATCCCTGCGAATCATGATCTATTCACCTCTCTATCCCTTTATAATTCTAACCAACTTCATTACCCGCCGCCTGCGGAAGGGGAGAAGTGGAAAAACCAGGATCAGTGAGCCAGAATTCAGGGCCATCACCGATACGGTCATTGAAGATGGTGTTATGGAAGATGAAGAATCGCGCATTCTGCAGAACCTGATGAAGTTTCAGAGTATTCTGGTAAAGAGTATTATGACTCCGCAAATTGTAATTAAAGCGGCAGAAGAAAGTACCACCATTGAGGCCTTCTATGAAGAAAATCAGGATATTTCCTTCTCCCGGATTCCTGTTTATCATGAGGATCTGAACCATTTCTCCGGCTTTGTCCTTAAGGATGAGGTGATGGAAATGATCATCGAAAAAAAAGGAAAGAAAACCCTTAAAAGCATAGCCAGGGACATGACAGCTGTGAATGAGGATACTCCCATTATCCGCCTCTTTTCCAAGCTTATTGAGCGTAAGGCCCATATTGCCATTGTGGTGGACGAATACGGGATGGTAAGCGGACTGGTTACCATGGAGGACCTTTTCGAGACCCTTATCGGACTGGAGATTGTAGATGAAATGGACGATGTGGAGGATATGCAGGTCCTGGCCCGGAAAACCTGGGAGGTAAGAGCAAAAAAGCTGGGCCTGATCAAATAAAAAGCCCCTGCTGGTTCCGATCAAAGTTCGGATATGGTGTGACCCAATTGAATCGAACCTTTTCTTATATTCACTCGTAAAATATCTGTACTACAGTTACATGATAAAAAAATATCTTGTGATTAGTTATATTGACATCCAAATTATGGGTATATTTAGTGTCATATAAAGTGTATATTGTTTGTTGTCCTATTCCTGAATCTAACCCTGATTTTAGCATAGATGAATAGGGTCGGAAGCTTATTACAATGAGAGCAAGGTTTTATCTGATAAAAAAATTGGTTGATTCTGAGGGTGCCGCCCCCATATATATCAACATCCATCACCGCTCGCACCGACTACGTTATTATACAGGTGAGCGGATAAAGCCAGGTGATTGGAACACTGAAAAGCAACGGGCCAACTCCACTTATATCGGTCACGCTTCTCTTAATACTCTGCTGGACGTTTTAGCAGAGGAGCCCAGGACCATCGAGCGCAAGGCCCGTATTGCCAGAATTGATTGTACAGTCGAGTATTTGAAGGCACAGCTTTCCTATAATAGGGCTAAACCCAGGGATTTCATGGGCCTGGTGGATGAATTCATTAAGGAGGAGAGTTTGCGGAACAGCTGGACTTCAACTACCGAAAAAGAATGGTGGTTTTTCAGGAACAACCTTGCGAGGTTCAATAAGAAATATCATTTAGAGTTTGATTCTATAAATCATCGATTTGCTCAGGCATTTATTCATGTCATGGAAAAAAAGGGGTGGGCGAATGTGATAATAAAGAATCATATCAGTATGACTATACTATTTGTCAGTTGGGCAAAAGAATCGGGCTACCATACATCAACTGCTTACAGGAACATAGATGTGAATATGAGCACCCAGAAGCCAGAGGCCAATGTTGTTTACCTGACAATTGAAGAAATTGCGCGTGTGCACCAGTTATCATTTAGCGAGAAGGAATCCAGATATGAAAAAGCGCGGGATGTGTTCCTGTTTTCCTGTGTTACCGGGTTACGTCATTCAGATCTAAAGGAACTGCGCCGATCCAGTATTAAATACAATTACCTGGTAATAACATCCCAAAAAGCTGAAGATAGTATTCGTGTGCCATTGGTAGACCTTGCCATGTCAATTCTTGAAAAGTATAAGGATTCAGAAGAAATAAATCCTATTCCGGTTGTTTCTCAGCAGAAATACAATACATACCTGAAAGTAATAGGAATGCGTGCAGAGTTATATGAAAATGTTATTCAAGTTCAGTATAAAGATTATGAAAGGATAGAAGCCAAATATCCAAAATGGCAGATACTTACAAGCAGAGTTGGGCGCAACACCTTCCTTCCAATGGCCGTTTATCTGGGTATACCAATGGAGACGGTCTCCAATATTACAGGCCATAATATTGATGCTATTAAGGCTTATTTCGATATCCCGGACAGCAAGAAGGAAATTGAAATGCAAAAGCTTCACGATTTGAGTATATCGTGAGACTCAAATTAAAACAGACCCCCCCGAAGGAACTGTGAGGGGTTATTGTGGGATGACCTCAGCTGATTCCCTAACACTATGCCGTAAATGCATGTGGCTCTGCTCTATGTGACTTCATCACATTGATCATAAGCCTATTTATTTGACACTATCCTACGGGGAGGGGGCCCCATGCCCCCAATTTACGGATGAGGACCGCAGGACACTTCAGGGAACTGCTATACCCACAAATGAAAAAAAGCAGTAGAATGGCCAGACTTGAATATGCATATACCTTCATGGTACTTTGCAATTTTACCAGAAATCCGGCATGATATGGGTACTATTCTTGAACGCCCTGCAATCCACGCATGTTTTATTCATCAGCCTGATGGGGCGAGTTGGATCCCCGGGCCAGGTAAAATACAGGGGCGCAGGATCATAGGGATATTGATATCCTACTCTCCAAAGGAATGGTTCTCCCAGGTCCGGTTTCTTTCTCGGATAGCAATGGTCTAAATTGGGACTCAGATCCAGTCCTTCGGGCTCGATGGCAAATGCGCGTTTTTCTACCATGCCCGCCATGCAAAAAAATCCCAACACCTTCTCGTTCTCATCATTCACATTCCGGATATTGGACTTCAGCAAAGCAGGTTGACTGTCAAAGAGCGAACCCTGTTCCTGAGAGTTTTTTTTCAATTCGTTCCAGTAATAGAATGCCTCTTCCCCCAGGGAATACTGTTTCACGAGAAGACTGTATTTGTGGTGTAATTTCTGTTCCTGCTGATTGTTGGGCACAAAGGAGAAGGGTTTTTTAACGTAGTGCCCAAAATCAAGACTTCCCAGCGACATGCTGTGGATCTGGAAAAGTTCATTGCTAATGTAGCAGATATAGTAGATGCTGGTATCAGGCACTGGTCTCAGCCAGTGATCCGGATCCAGATAAAAGTATTCCAAATCCTTTCGATTATGATATTCATAGGTTTCGGTCAGGTCCCAGCGGATGTATTCATAGTCCTTATCATCATAGGCGAAATCCAGGTAGAACCTTATTCCGCTGATGGAATCGGATTCCGAGGCAAAGCTGTTGGTTTCCACCAGATAGTAGATGGAATCGATGGCTGGTACGGGCCTTAGTTTTTCAAGATCTGATTCATACTCTTCTCCATCAGGTGTGATCACATGCAGCATATAAGCATTTCCGGTCTGCAGGAAAGATTCATCCAGTTCTGCCTTATAATAACCCGGACTGAACTCCAGGAATTCCCTGAACTCCCCATCCTCCCGTATCACTTCTGCCAGACTTCCTGAAACCGGATCGAAGGAAGGAATAGTCAATCCAGCTGACCTTGAAATTTCAATGACCTGCTCACCCGCCCTATTGGTCAGGTGGGCATTAATCACCAGGGTCCCCGTCCTCAGAACATCCTCTTCAGGATAATATCTTTCAATACAACCTGCTAACAAAATCATCAGAATCCCCGGTCCAAGAATTGCCCATAGCTTCCTCATGATGACAATAAAGTTACCAAAAATCCGGTTGGCTTATCAATTACAGATTTTCATTATATAACGAGGAATCATGCTCTATAACATATGCCTCAAAATGAGTCACTTAGCAATGTAATATCCTCAAACGTTACCTATTCTTGCATACTAATGAAGGTACAATTAACAATGATTAAAGGAGAAATCCCCCGCCGTTTCTGACGAGGGTTTTACCAATGGTTGGTGACTCAGTTAATAAGCGTCTGTGCGTACTCAATCCATCACGCATCGGACAGAGAATCCACTCGACTTTACGTTTTCTGCTGTATAGGCAGCTGCACTTTGATTTCCTAAAAACCAGTATAGGGCGGTCTGATGATCATTGTTTGTGGAAGTCCAAAAACGGCCGACTTCACCTATTAGGTTGTAGGACCCTGTAGAATTATGGTAACCTCCGGGAAGTGCCCTGAAACCTGACTCGTTGCTACCGCCGGTGTTGGGAATGAGCCAATGTTCAGTGCCCCCTTCTTTTAGTTTTCCGCCGGCAACTTCCTCACCACCAAGGTAATTTATTAAGACTACCCATTCTGCATCGGAGGGTACATGCCATCCTTCGGGACATAATTTATCGCTTTCTACCGCGTACCAATTGTATAAGCCTCCATAGGTTTCCCCGTAATTGGACTTATCGTTGTCGTACCAGCTGTATCCCGGGGTAGTTAATTGGTTCCATTCCTGGTCATCTGTCACCAAAGGTATGGCTGTTCCATCTTTTAGATTACTGGTTTTCAGGTTTTCGGCCATCCATACCTGTGTGCCAATAGTTACTGCCAGATAGACATTCCCATCCACATCGGTCACTTCTATGTCTTCAAAAGTTTTGGCACTCACTTCATTTGAATAATCACCCTGCTTATGTTCGGAATTAAATGCATGCACACGGAAGGAATAGTTAGTATTTGAGGTAAGCCCATTAGCATTAAAACTTTGCACATCTTTACCAGTTGTTGCCAAAGCAGAGTAAGAATCTGCACCTATCTTGTGTTCAACCGTAAACCCTGTTTCATTGTCCGAATTGTCCTTCCATGAAAGGTTTATCTGTGTTGTCGAAACTACTGTGGCTTCAAGATTGGTGGGTGGTTCCGGTTTTAGTTCAACTTCATCCTTATTACAAGCGACAAGGATGATGGGTAAAATGAACAAGGAGTAAATCCAATGAGAATTTATTTTTTTCATTTATGTATAACATTGGATGAACGGATTTGTTTAATCCAACTGATTGGGTATAAAAAAACCCCGACCGGAATCGATCGAGGTTCTTAGAGGGTGGTGACTCAGCTGAGGTTCGAACTCAGGACCCCATCCTTAAAAGGGATGTGCTCTACCAACTGAGCTACTGAGTCATCCTGTTATCGCTTTAAAAGCGGTTGCAAAGATAAAAACAAAATTTTTCTTTGCAAAAAAGAAATACATCACTTTTTTTCTCTTTTCCTGTAATGAATTTCAAGATGCTTCGTCTTCGGTTTAGAAAGCAATAATTAAGGTTCAATAAACTAAAACAGGAAATCATGAAAAGAGTAGCATTATTAATTTTAGCAGTAGCCTTTCCAGTCTTTATGATGGCGCAGAACAGTGCAGTGGACAAGCTTTTTGCAAAGTACCAGGGACAGAAGGGAATTACTACTGTAAGCATCAGTCCTGAGTTATTCCAGATGGTAAATGCCATGGGAATCGAGGAAATTGAGGAGCAGGATTTTCCCCTTGATAAAGTCGCCAGTGTCAAGATCCTGACCATCGAGGATGAGGAAGGATATGAGGAGGTGAATTTCTATGAAGAGATTAAGAAAGATCTGGATGTAGACGATTTTGAAGAGGTCATGACGGTGAATGATGGCGGAGAAGTGGTTCGCATGTGGATGAAGGTGGATAAAAGTACAGTTTCTGAGTTTCTTTTGATCGTGGGTGGGGACGATAATGTGCTGATCTACATCACGGGCAACTTTAATATGAATGACCTTGAAGAGCTTGCAGACCTTGTGGACAGCGATCTCGATATTAATCTATAGATTCATTAACTTGGAAGTTCTTTAAATTGTTGACACCGCATGAAGTCCGCAGAGTTTAAATTACTGGTTATGCCTTACAGTTCCCGGTTGTATCGGATGGCGTTTCGCCTGATGAACAGCCGGGAAGAGGCCGAGGACATAGTCCAGGAGGTGTATGTGAAACTCTGGGGAATGCGGAACGAATTAGATAAGTATAATAGCATCGAAGCACTTTGTATAAGGATCACCCGTAACTTATGCCTGGACCATCTGAGAAGAAGAAAAGTGAACCACGATGCCATGAAGGCGGAACAGTATAAAGTAAACAATCACCCGGAAATGCCTTCAGAGAGTCTTGAAAAGAGAGAGGACGCGGAACTCGTTCATACCCTTATTGCAGCTTTGCCCGAACCTCAGCGTTCGCTGGTCCACCTCCGTCACCTGGAGGGGAAAGAATATGAAGAGATCGCTGAGATGGTTAATATGAATGTAAATGCCATCAGGGTGAGTATATCGCGGGCCAGAAAACAGATGCGTGAAATGTTAGAAAAACAGTATTCATCATGGAGAGTATAGAGGAGATACGTAAGTTGCTTGACCGGTTCTACCTGGGGGAGACTACTCTTGAGGAAGAAAAGATCCTCCAGAAGTACTTCACCTCAAGCAGTATCCCGGAAGAGTTGCTGCCCGACAGGGACCTGTTCAGGACCCTGGGGGATGCCGATGATTCAGTGGCAGTACCAGAGGGCCTGAACCAGAAGATCCTGGATGTCATCGACAAGCAGGAGAAACGGGTGATTCGTACCCGGAGGATTTCAGTATTCTCTCTATCCGGACTGGCCGCTGGATTGCTGGTAGTTATTGCACTATATGTAGGATACTTCAGAGCAGACAGTCCAGCAAGGCTGGCACAACAGATGACCGATACCTATGAAGATCCACGTGATGCCTATGAAGAGGCAAGAAGAACCCTGACCTATGTATCGGCCAAACTGAATACCGGAACCAGTGAGCTCGAACATGTGGTGAAAGCAAGTAAATCCGCATCGGATCCATTGAAGTCTCTGTCAAAGATCAACAAAGGATCTAAAGAGCTCAGCTTGCTCGGACAGTTGCAGCGTGTTGAGCAATTTGAAAGGTAGTAAGATCAGATAATAACAATTAAAACAAAATAAGATGAAACGGATATTTTTAGGAGGTATGCTGATGATGTTTACCCTCCTGGCTATGGCACAGACTTCAGCTGTGGACAAGGTTTTTGATAAATACAGCGGAAAGGATGGCTATACAACGGTCTATATTTCCAGCTTTATGTTCAACATGCTCAACAGCCTGGAGACAGATGATCCCGAATATAATGAATTTAAGAAGGCGACTTCGGGGATCAATTCCATTAAGATTCTGACCCAGGACGGAGGAAATTCAGAAGCTTTTGGGGCTGAGTTGCTGAAAATGCTTCCCAGGTCGGAATACCAGGAGATGATGGTGGTAAAGGATCAGGATGAAGATGTGCTTTTCCTTGCCCGTGAAGAAGGAGGAAGGATCACTGAATTTCTTCTGATTGTCAGCGGAGGGGGTGAAGATGTACTGATTGCCATTCAGGGAGATATCGACCTGGAGAGTCTTTCAAAGATTGCTTCAGATTTGGATTTACCCGGACTGGAAAACCTTGAAGACCTGGAGGATATGCCGTAGGGGAGGGCTCTGTAATTTTTTAATAATAGAGCATCTTCTCCACCTTGTTATTCTTTAGCCAGTTTTTCAGAATCTGTCTGATATCACGGTTATCCAGTGATGGCTGAATGCAATCCAGCATCTCCTCAATGCCCAGGTAGGAATCATTGACCGACAAATATCCGTAGCCCATATAGATTCCTTTCTCGATACGCACCAGGCTTCGTTCATCAGGCTCCCTTCCCCTGTCAATGATAAGCACATTCCCACGATCCAGAGTCAGGCTGTCCAGCAATGCTTCTGCTCTTAAATTATATGCTGAAACTTCTTCTCCCTGAACACATGCTCCGTTACATTGCCGGATGGAATGGTGAAAACAGGCCCCATCGGTCTGGTAGAGTCCGCTCAGTTTCTGACAAAGCCAATGTTTCCCCACCATCTTTGTGAGCATTTCACGGGCTTCTTTTTTACTGTTATAGCATGTTATCGGATCGTCTGCTGTTTCTGATATCTTCTTAAGGGAGAAGGTTATATATCCGTAATCATCTTTCCCCGGGTACAGGCCCCAGTATGCATTTGTACGTTTTTGTGCCCTGTTGTACCGGGGTCTTTGCTCTTTGATCTCCCTGGACTCTTTTAAGAGGGCAATCAGCTCACTTCCGGTCAGCTCATAGGAGATGGAATGAATGCGCTGCTTCATTTCCATGGCTCTTTTTGTGGAGGTACTTCCCAGGTGGGAGAGGACTCTGTGGCGGATGTCCTTACTTTTTCCAATATAGAGCAGTTCATTCTGATCATCAAAAAAATAGTAGGTGCCACATTCTTCGGGAAGTTTCTGGATATCATCGACTGTCAGATGATCATTCAGATTTTTATATCGTCCTGAAGGTTCCTTAAGCAGTGCTGCATCGAACTCTCCGTTTTGTTGATTGCGCAGTAGTTCAAAGAGCTTTACTGTAGCCAGGGCATCACCGGATGCTCTGTGTCTGTCAGTGATCTCAATCCCCAGGTCCTTACAGAGCTTACCCAGACTATAGGATTTATGGCCTGGTATAATTTTCCTGCTCAATTTAATGGTGCAGAGGGTATTGCGATCAAATCCAAATCCGAGACTCTTGAATTCACTTTTGATAAAGGAGTAATCGAATTTTACATTGTGACCAACGATGGTGAGGTTCTCTGTGCGTTTGACCAGCTCCCTGGCAATTTCATAGAATCGTGGAGCATTTGCCACCATTTCATTGGTGATTCCGGTTAGACCGGTAATAAAATAGGGGATAGCTTTTTCAGGATTGATCAGGGTACTCCATTCATCAACTATCTTTTCTCCGTCATGGAAGAAGATAGCAATCTCTGTTATTTTCTCTGTTTTTGGACTTCCGCCAGTGGTCTCAATATCAAGTATGGCAAACATTCCTCATTCTCCTGCTCCCTGTATTATGCTTCCTCCTTAGGAGGCTTCTTGCTCGTTTCTTTCTTTGCGGCGGGTTTCTTTGCGGTGGGTTTCTTTGCTGCCGGCTTCTTTGGTGTTGCTTTTTTTGCAGCGGGTTTGGCCTCTGCCTTCTCCTCTGCCTTCTCCTCAGCCTTCTCCTCAACCTTTTCCTCGACTTTCTCCTCAGCCTTCTCCTCAACCTTTTCCTCGACTTTCTCCACAGTTGCTTCAACCTTATCCTCGACTTTCTCCTCGACCGCTTCAACTTCGGTTTTAGCTTCTTCAGCTACCGGCTCTGGTTTGGGTTTAGGGGCAGCTTTTGGCTTTGGTGCTGCTTTTGGCTTCTCAGGTTCTGCTGCTGCCTTTTTTGTTGTGGTGACAACACTGAATGGACGATTTTTTTTACGGGGTCTTAGAACACCGTAACTACCACTAAAGAGTTTCCCTCTGCGGGTCTTATGATCACCTTTTCCCATATTAGTTTAGTTAGAGTTGGAAGGCTCAATATAGTAAAAATTGGGCGGCTCTCCAACCTTACTACTCTGCCGGGATAAATTGGAGGGAAACAGAGTTTACGCAATGACGGGTATTTTTTTCGGTAAATCTTTCCCCCAGAAACACATGTCCAAGGTGTCCGTCACAGTTCACACAGAGGATTTCTGTCCGCAGCCCGTCAGCATCAGTTTTTCGTATTACAGCTCCTTCAATCTCATCATCGAAACTGGGCCAGCCGCAGTGGCTGTCAAACTTATCCTCGGACCTGTATAGTGGAGCATTACAGCGCTTACATGCATAGACACCTGTCTCCTTATGATCCACATATTCACCTGTCCATGGCCTTTCTGTGCCTTTTTCAAGGATAACGAATTCCTCGAAATCACTTAGTTTATTGTACTCCACGACTTTCTTCTTTGTTAGAGTATCCTGGCCTGTGAGGGCCGAGAAAATGGCCAGCATACTAACTATGGTTAATAATTTCTTCATGGTAATTCCTGCCTGTTCCTTTATAACGCAGGGGGTGAGGAAGGGTTCAAATCACCTTCCCTGAATATAAGAGTCTCGAAGATAAAGAGCTCGGCCTCTCGCCATTCCTCCCATCCCAGGCCTGCTTTTTCCCTGGCGCAATGGCCCAGCAGTTCTTCAGTATCCCAGCCTTCTCGCCCGGCTTTGCCCGGGAGATAGAGTCCGGAATGCTCACCTTTAACCAGGTAGATGCCGTGCTTAAGCAGATCGATCTCATCGGGGGAGCTGATCCTCTTAATATCGGATAGAACGGATATTTCGATGGAGATATATCCCAGCTCTGTGGCCTCCACCGGAGCAAAACGATTATCAAGGGTGGCTGCAGCAATGGTCATCTCCTGGACCATGACACTGAGAGGGATGGGCTCTGTCAGATATTCCAGGCGCCCCCTCAGTCTGTCGCCCATATAAAGGCTCACCAGGACTCTGGCAGGTTTTTTCAGGACAGGGCTAAGTTTCCCGCCTGGTATCTCAGGGATGCTTTCATCCCGGATAAATGATTCCAGGGCGGAACGGGAAATCCCAAGCAGAACCTTTTTGTCCTCATCACCTAATGCTTCGTAGGCCTTAGCGGGAGCTTTCACCTTTCCGGCTATGGCCCAGTAACCAACTACCCGCTGGCGGTCACCCAGAGGGGAGTCGCCCGAATTCCTGTAGAGCATAGCCTGGAAAGTCAGATTCTCCACCTGATAAGCCATATATAAAAGGCTGATA
>CAYWGP010000212.1:0-3965 GCA_964458155.1 uncultured Bacteroides sp. | reverse complement strand
ATCCCCCACACACATAACCTGACTTTCGACCACGGCATCCACCCCAAGTTCCGTAGCAATCTCCGGGATGGACTTATCGACATCTTTATAAGAATTGGAAGAGGTTTTGGAGATAACCCGCATATCCCCAATTTTGCCCATGTCGCCGATAAGTGAGGCATGCATCCCGGAAACAAAATACTCCAGCTGTTCATCACCTGTAAAATTGTCAAAGGGCAGAACCACAAGTGACTGAATATCGCCTGATTTAAGTGTTCCTTGTGTATTGAATATGTTATACAAGATTAAAGCGGCAATCACGACCAGGCTAATGTATGTAGCAGCCTTCCAGGTTCTGGTACCACCCTGCCTGGCAGCATCGGCAGATTCTTCTGCCGGTTTGGTCTTCTGTACCCCCTGGGGAGTAATGTCAAAGACCCAGGCGACGATAAATGTTACAAATGCTCCAAGGATAAGGAGATAGAGCACCAGGTCAATGGTCCAGTCGGGTAAATCCCACCTGGGAAAAATGATGGTTGAAGCTTCCAGGATAACAAAGGAAGTTCCCGCATATATAGCTAATGAACGGAGTACGTTACGTCTTTTAAGCTCGTTCCAGAAACGGGAGATCCCAGCAGGTTTTTTTGGCATGGTAGTCGGTTTAATCAGGTTACTATTCAGGCAGGCTGGGGACTACCTGTAACTGCAACAATATAAATCCAATATGTGAATATCCAAAATTTGTGAAATAGCCAGGCTGATTTGACTTGCATGTACTATCTGCTTAAATTGCGATAAACCAGTCTCATTTCCATGGCTAATAAACTATCTCAATTCTGGCATGAATTGAAAAGACGAAGGGTAATCAAAGCGACTACCATGTATGCTGCCACAGCTTTTATTATTATGGAGGCTGCTGATATCATGCTGCCGAGACTGGGTTTACCTGACTGGACGGTTACTATGATCATAATTTTACTTATCGTAGGAATGCCTGTTACAGTATTTCTTTCCTGGATATTCGATTTTACAAAGGATGGAATTAAAAAGACTGACTCGAAAATATCCACACCGCTGTCACCAAATGAAACGCAGAAACCAGGCAGAGCTATAAAAATCAGTGATGTGGTCATCATCATTCTTCTGGCAGCAGTATGCATCCTGTTATATCCGAAAATATTCTCAAGAGACAAATTCAAAGATATTAGGGATCTGGATGGAAAGATCTCTGTGGCAGTAATGCCTTTTGAAAACCTGTCTGGAGAACCATCCGTCGACTTCTGGCAAAACGGGATATCAGAATTCCTGATCAATGATCTGGGTTCATCGTCCGAGTTGACCGTCATTAGCTCACAGGTGATCCAGGAAGTGCTGAGCAGTACGAAGCTTACTTCCGTCGCATCGATCACACCATCTGTTGCAAGGCAAACCGCAGGAAAAATTGATGCCAGTACCTATGTTACCGGAAATTATATCGGTCCAGTGAACAATATAAGCATCATGCTGAACCTGGTTAGCATGAAAAGCGGGGAACTGGTATGGTCCTGCAGGGTGGATGGTGACCTGGGTAACCGCTACCGGGAGCTGCTGGGGCGCCTGTCCGATACCCTCAGAAATTATCTTGAGATTAAGGCCATCGAAGATCAGGTGAGCGCTGATCTTGCCTCTGCCTTCCCCAGTTCAGCGGAAGCCTACAGGCATTACATCAATGGGTTGAACGCTATCGTAGCTTCAGATGCCCGGGCTGCAAATACTTCACTGCAAAAGGCCGTGGAGATTGATTCCAGTTTCACGCTTGCTGCATTCTATCTAGCCTGGGTTTATAACATGCTAAGCCCATCCCTTGAAGAACAAGCATTCTGGACCAATCGGGCTCATTCAATGAAACACATGCTGCCCCTGGATTATCAAAACTGGATCGATATGTGGCAATCAGCTGTAAATGAAGATGTTGACGGAATACGTGCTTCCCTCTCGATGATGGAAAGATCCGATATCAAGTCCCGTTTATTCTGGTTCGATCTGGGAATATCCTATGACCAACTTCTGAAGGACTATGAGAAGGCTGTTTTAGCTCTCAGAAAAGTCGAGGAGCTATGTGAACGCTGGAACGACGACTGGGAAATGATCATGTATTATGAAGTATATGTTTCATCACTATGGGAGACGGGCCAGCTGGATGAAATGGAAAGGATCGCAGAGAAAGGACTTAACATTGATCCCATGAGTGAACCCCTGGTCAAGTACATGGGTGCCAGAAGCCTTTTGCAAAGCGACAGCTCCGCATTCGCTTATTACAGGGGCCTTTTGGCGGATATGAACCGGGCGAATGTCAACCCGGAAGCCTCCAAGGCTCATGATATTGGTAGTATATATGAGCTGATAGGTGATTACGGGAAAGCTGCCGGCTACTACCAGAAGGCCTATGAACTTGATCCCCGTCGTAACGGGAGTTTTTTTAGCATGATCAGATCCGGCCTAATGGATAACAGGAATCCGGAAATATATCTTGAACAAATTGAGGCAGAGCTTGACAGTAATCCGGAAAATTTCATCTTCTTATGGCTGAAAGGATATACACTTCATAAACTGGGCCGGAATGAAGAAGCATTGGTGATCCTGAATAATGCAGATGATATGGCCTGGTTCCATAGCACACTCAAAGAAGACATCAGGCAAGTTGAGCTGGCCCTTAGTCAGGCGAAGCATTAATTACCTGTGAATTCTTTTATCTATCCTCAACCTTCCTTCAATCCCAACAAAAAAAAGAGTCAGGTTTGAATGACCTAACTCCTTCTCCATAAGGTGTGGGAACTACTGGAGTACTCCCTCGCGTTACTCAGTCGTGATCCAGGGATGGGGGGAAACATCAATAAAACAAAGCCACTGTATTTCGCTAACGCTCAGTCCAGTTTTGCATTCCAGTTGGTCCCTTACAAGAGTAACTCTTGACGCGACCTCCTGCAACGCAAAAACCCGTCCACTGATGTGAACGGGCTTTGTTTTGTTGTGTGGGAACTACTGGATTCGAACCAGTGACCCCCTGCTTGTAAGGCAGGTGCTCTGAACCAGCTGAGCTAAGCTCCCTTTAGCGGCTGCAAATATAGATGATCTGTTTGAAATCGCAAAAAATTGAATTGCTTTTTTTGTATATTTCCAGCGTAAAAGCCAAAACCTGTTACTATGCCCAGCCTTCGTCTGACTTACAGAGGAATACCTCTGGTATTTCTCACCATTTTCGCCTTTCTTTTTTCCATAGCATGTCATAATAACAACACCGGTAGTATGGAAGATCCTGAGATCATGACAGAGATAGACTCAAGCTTCTATGCCATGAATCCCATGGACCTCCGGTTCGACTCCATCGAGCAGATCATGATTGATTCCGGCATGACCGATCTAATAGAGGCCTATCGGGAAATAAGGGCCTACCCACTTCCCAATTCCACCCCACCGGCCATCCAGTTTAATCCCCTGCCCTATGGTTTTCGGATTCCTGAAGCAACACCTAAAATTAATTGGGACATTCCTGAAGGAATTAGTAAACCCACGTGGGAAGCAGATCTGGCATTTATGTCCATCCCCGAGCTCGCCTCTCTGATCCGTTCCGGGGAGATATCCTGTCTGGCACTGACCGAGTTTTTTCTGAATCGCCTGAAAAAATTTGATTCCCGGCTGCACTGCGTGGTAAGCCTGACCGAAGAGTACGCCCTTCAGCAGGCAAGGAAGATGGATGCCGAACTGGCAAGCGGCAGGGACAGGGGAATTCTGCATGGCATTCCCTACGGAGCTAAAGATCTCTTTGCCTTCCCTGGATATCCCACAACCTGGGGCGCCGGAGCATACAAAGACCAGGTGTTTGACGAGACTGCAGGCATCATTAAGAAACTGGAGGAAGCCGGGGCCGTTCTGGTGGCCAAAACCACCCTGGGGGCACTGGCCATGGGGGATGTCTGGTTTGCCGATACCACCCGTAATCCCTGGAA